>NZ_JBHSGO010000035.1:0-27843 GCF_042654485.1 Falsiporphyromonas endometrii
ATTTCTTCATGCTTAACCATTCGTTTTGACAACATTTCAATGATCTCTTTAGTGTTTTCGAACCGACTTTTGTCAGTTCTATTGTTTAACTTTTAATTTTTCGGTAAAAATTTACCGAAGTATTGTTTGATAAGAATGAAACGATTAAAAACAAGACGTGGCCTTTCTTTGGGTGCAACATAAGGTGTGTGGATAAGCCAGGCACAAATAAAACCAAGTGAACAAGATCCAAAAGCCACAAGAAAAATATAGAAGTAGGGGAGTCCGGAATTATAAATAAACAGCCCGGTCATTGGGCCGATTGACATAGCTACATTTTTAGATAAGCCGAAGTAACCAAGGCCTTCTCCTCTTCGAGAGAAGGGCATTACGTCTATGATAAGTGTATTGTTGCCAACTGTAACAGAGCCAAAAGACATCCCATGAACAATACGAAGGATAACAAATATCAGCAAAGTACCTGCTATTGTATAGCCGGCAAAGATGGTGGCAAAAATAAAATAGGTCAGTAGATAAAAAGGTTTCCTTGAAAATGTGTCGAGGATATATCCGGCAATCGGCCGCATGCAAAGAGCCGCTATCGTATAGCATGAAAGAACAATGCCTACAGTGGTCTTGCTGGAGCCAAATTCATCCATAAGATAAAATGGCAAAACCGGCATAAGCAGCCAGAAACTAAATGTTAGAAGAAAACTTGCCCCAATAATGAGACAAAAATCACGCGATATAAGCTTATCTTTCATAATCCTAAAATCCTTTAAGAACTTGTCCGGTCCTTATTGCTCCAACCATGACTATCGACCAAATCCAATGAGTAAATAGTTATTACTAAAGCCAAAAGTCTAAGAACATTCCACATAACAGAGCCTATCAACAGACCCTCATTTGAGAGCCCAAAAATCAATAGAAAACTCTATCCAACTACCACAAGCTCCCCAAATCATAAAAATACGAAACATATACTACATAGCTACTAAAACAAGATATCAATAAGCCAAGTGCAAATCACAACTATCTTACAATGTGACCATAACGATAGTATCTTATCAATCAGAATTTATGTATTCATAATAGTATATGTAATCTATTAGACCATGGCTAAAAACTGGTTAGGACAAAAATAGTTTTAATATGAATCGTTTTGACGAGATATATATGTTTATTATATTTGATAATCATTTAAATTATTATAGTCTGATTTTAATATTAACAACATGAAGAAATATTTACTTATTGCGTTAACAGCGCTTGTTTATGGATTTTTACATCCATTATTAGCGGAGACACGTACTTGGTCCTTCGAATGGAATAAAAGTAAAAAGGACCCAACATCTCAGGGGTTCTACAATTTTGGAGCTAATTTGGTAGAGAAAGAATTCTATACAACCGAGCTTAATGGACTCACTTGGAATATTAGCTCCAAAGGAACGTATAAGTACGCATACCTGCCAACAGCAGGACAATCAATAGGTACAGCATCACAACCTTCTACTCATACTGAATTGTGGACAAACTCTCTATCGGGTATAATCAAGGCTGTAAGAGTGGTGGCGCGAACAAATAAAGAGCAATTTAAGGCAGACCTAAGTCTTTCTGTTGGCGGAAACAAGTATTTGTGTGACGGCGTTAATCGAGTCGCTATTAATAATAAGCCGGTGACTTATGAGTTTAAGCCTTCTGATTTGGGCTCAGAAGGTAAATTAATGATTGCAATTGATCCAACTTCGAACGAAAAGAGTACCCTGTATATTAAAAGAATAGAAATCGACTATGAAATAGTTCCTTCTGTTGTTAATGCTCCTATTTTTTCACTTCCGGGAGGTATTTATGATAAAGTTCAGGAGGTAACAATATCAGCATTAGATGGAATGAGAGTCTATTATACAACAGACAATTCGAATCCTCGTTTGGAAGAGAATCATCGTCAGCTTTATAAGGAGCCAATTCGTATCGATAAGTCTTTGATCCTCAAAGCAGTTGCGTTCGATGGAACTTCTTATAGCGATGTTGTTCAGGCTGATTATGTGATTCGTATTGATCCTAAGTTGTCATTTACTCAAGATAGTATTTCGTTAATTACAGGACAAGACTCTTTTGCAGATCTTTTGAATCCGTTTAATGTTGAGCCGATAAAGTATTCAAGTTCAGACTGGCGCATATGCTCTGTAGATGGCAAAGGAACTCTTTATAGCTCTTATGTAGAAAAAGAAGAGACTGTTATTATCAAAGCTGTGTTTCCAGGAAATGATACTTACTTACCTGCTCAGGTTTCTATGAAGGTAACGGTTGTTCCTAAAGATCCACTTGCTACCCCGGAGATTAATCCCCTTGGAGGTACATTTTCTGGTCCGGTGGAGGTAAGTATTTCGACTGCTGATGATCGAGCTGTTACGATATGGTATTCAACTGAGGCTAAATCTACAGATGAATTTGAGAATGACTATACTAAGAGTGTTATTACTGAAGGAAAGAAGGTTAGTCTTACTATAGACAAGAGTTGCACATTATATGTAATGACTCGTGGTGATAATGTAAATAGTCCTATTGTGACAGCCGATTATGTTATTAATTCGCCACTGAAGGCTAACTTTACAACAGATAAATCTTTTAAGTCATATTTTTCACAAAATTTTGATAATCAGAAAGATTTAGAAACCTGGCAGGTTGGTTTGGGTTGGAAGTTAGAGAACAAAAACTTCTCTTTGATTGATAAGAATGACAAGTCGTCTATTGCAATTGATTATGAAGGAAGCGGGCAGACAACGCTTACAAGTCCGGAGGTGTTAGTGAAGCCAAAGAGCCTTGTCTCTTTTTATGCATATTTTAGTGGAGTATTCCTTGTTCACGGATCGTGGCAGTTAAATATTATTGATATGGAGACGAACAAGGTAACTCAACTGTTTGATGCTTTTAGTTGGGCTCAGGATAATGGATATACAGGCCCGGCATGGAATAACTTCCAATTGGATCTGGCTGCTTTTGAAGGCAAAAAGGTGAAGTTTGAATTTGTGTATAACTATGGCGGAGAAAATCTGGCACTCGATCAATTCTCTTTGATGGCTGAGGATCCTGAGGCTGTTTCAATAATCCATATTTTTGAAGGAGAAAAGATCACTTTTACAAATACCTCTCTTGGAGAGCCGGATGGCATTGAATGGATTTTCAATGGTGGAACTCCTGCATCCTCTAAAGAGAATAAAGTGGAAGTTACTTATCCGATAGCAGGTGCTTTTGATGTTGTATTGAAAGCTAAAAAGGGAGAAAAGATTGATGTGACAACTCGAAAGAGCTATATCGTTGTATCTAAAAAGGCTCCTGAAGCATTAATCGGACTTCCGGAGGAGGGATATGAGTCTCCATTTGTAGGTGTATTCATTCCTACAAATGTACCTGTTACCTTTAGAGATCTTTCATTGGGGAATCCAACAGCGTGGGAGTGGACATTTCAAAATACAGATGTTAGTAAAAGTAACGAGCAAAACCCTACGGTTACATACCTTGAAAAAGGTCGTTTTAGTGTAGGCCTTTCTGTTAAAAATGAAGCGGGAACCAGTAGAGATATGCTTACATATGCTATTCAGGCAGGTGGGGCTCAAAACGTTTGGAATATATCTACAGATGAAAACAAGAAGCTATCCAAAATCGAATTAGGCTGGTATGGCAATTATGCAGGTTCAAATTGGCTTGGAATAAGACGTTTTGCAGAGCGTTATAAGGCTACTCTTGCCGATGCAACTATTGATAGTGTATCTATCTACTTTGCATCCAATACTACAGTGTCTCCTAATTCTGATATTGTATTAACAATTAATTCCATTGACAAAGCTGGAAACCCTGGTGATATTATTGCTACTACCTCTATTAAGACTTCTGATATCAAATATTCTAATGATGATTATTTGGAAACCTGGTTCCATTTTGAAACTCCAGTAAAGATTGATAAGGGTAAAGAATTCTTCATTGTTATTGGACCATTCCCAAATGTTAGTGATAACGAATCGAATAAGACAGATGATTTGGCAATGTTTTGCTGTAGACGGACTGAAGGTCAGAAATGTACAACATGGCATGAACTCGAAGATCAAGACGAAAAAGGGAATGGACTTGGTACATACAAGTGGATTCAAAATATAGAAGATCCGTTGTCTATGGCTATAGCTCCTGTAGTTACTTATGATAAGAATATTACTTCCGTACAACCTATTCCTGTAAATAATCAGGGAAAAGAGGTTGAATATGTGATTGACATCAATGGTATTAGGGTATCATGCATGCTAAAAGGAGAAGTTTATATTATCCGATATACAGATGGAACTACTGAAAAAGTATTGTATCAGTAACTCAAATTGCTTTTTGCTAAAATGATTTTCAAAATAGAGTGAGTTTATTTATTAGAACGAAATATATTGCTAATTGATGTGGACATTATTATTGTCTGAGAAAAGTGTACTTTTACTCATAGCTGGTTTGGCTCTTTGTTGAATTAAAAAACTAACCATAAAGGACTGTGTCAAGATTGTATTTGGCGCAGTCTTTTGTGTTGTTTGATAATGGAGTATCAATTTTATCCTTATGATGCTCTCTAAAATATATTGCTGTCCGATAAAAATATCACAAAACAAAAAATAAGGGGCTGAACTTCCTTCACAGGAATCAGCCCCAATTGTCTTATCTTTATCATAGGAACTTACAAGAAGAAAGACAATGCACAAAAGTATTCATTTTCTCGGACAGCCGCTCTTTAGCCGGGTCATTAATCTTCTAAAGAAAGAAAAGGTTCTTCAAATAAGCCGTAGTCAGAACGTTACATTAAACGTTTTGATGCATGGACTCACCCGGTGGTGATGCTCTATGGCGTCATCATGCGATTTGACTCTTTGCGGGAAATAACCGCATCCTTACATGCCGAAGCGAGAAAGCTCCGGCATCTCGGCATCTTTATGATGACCTCCCGAAGTACACTTTCCGACGCCAATAAGAGACGTTCAGAAGAGATCTTCGCTGCAATATATCGCGATTTGTATGCCACTTATCACAAACAACTATTATCGGACAGCCGACCGCATGGCGGTAAAGAGCCGGCATGGATGAAACGGTTGAGAATTATAGACTCCACCACCATCTCTTTGTTTTCCAACTTGATTTTCAAAGGAGTCGGACGTCATCCGAAGCATGGCAAGAAGAAAGGGGGAATAAAGGTGCATACGGTCATACAGGCCAATGAGGGAGTGCCCTCCGATATTCGATTTACTTCTGCAGCCACCAATGACTCCTTTATGCTCAAGCCATCTNTCCATGGATAGAGCATATGTAGATTATGAAAAGTTTGAGCAGATGACTCAAAAAGAGATCATGTATGTGACTAAGATGAAGAAGAATCTGAAGTATCATATACTGAAAGACACCATGATACAGACAGAAGATGGTGTAGCGGAACTGCGCATCCAAACAGTCACATTTACAAAAGTCTTAAAAGGCGATCAAGGGGCTATTATCCATCATGCACGCATCATCACCTATGTGGACATTAAAAAGCATCGGCTTATCCCTCTATTGACCAATGATATGGATATGGACCCGAGAGAAATCATAGAGATTTATCGCAAGAGATGGGAAATAGAGTTTCTTTTCAAGCAGCTCAAACAGAACTTTCCTCTTAAATATTTCTATGGGGAGAATGCCAATGCCATCAAAATATAAATTTGGGTAGCGCTCATTGCCAATCCCCTCTTGACAATCATGAAGAAAAGACTTACCCGCTCTTGGAGCTTTTCCGGATTGGCAACCATGGTAAGAATAACCTTGATGTACTATGTCGACTTCTATAGTTTGTTCAATCATCCCGAAAAAGACCGGGAAATACTCCTA
Organism: Falsiporphyromonas endometrii; assembly: GCF_042654485.1. Classification (NCBI taxonomy): domain Bacteria; kingdom Pseudomonadati; phylum Bacteroidota; class Bacteroidia; order Bacteroidales; family Porphyromonadaceae; genus Falsiporphyromonas; species Falsiporphyromonas endometrii. The sequence continues at coordinate 5,869 of NZ_JBHSGO010000035.1, forward strand.
AAAGCTCGGGCAGATGCTCCTCCAATACCCTCACTTTTTGATAAGGGGGGGCTTATCTTTAAAAAATGAAATGCTCAACCGCATGTATTCGGCGATTGAGCATCCTTAATATGTCATTTCCAACTTTTATCGGACAGCACTGATTAAAATAATATTGCTACAAAATAAAGTCAGATACCTTTGCAGTAATGAGAGGAGGTGCAATTTTACTTGCCTTCTAATATAAACCATTTGATGTTCCGATGCTCTATCGATATATTCTAGCTTATTGAATGAAGAAATCAAGTAGTTTGATTTCTATGTACACAAAAAAGGGTATAAATCACGCAATATGTGATTTACACCCTTTAGTGCGGAAGCGGGGGGATTCGAACCCCCGGTACGGTTACCCGTACGTCAGTTTAGCAAACTGGTGGTTTCAGCCACTCACCCACACTTCCTTATTGTTGTATCCTTTTGAATACGCGTACAAAGGTAATATTATTTTTGATACAGGCAAGGCTTTTGTATTTAAAATACGGCTTTAATTTTTGTTTGTATTGGTTGTTTTAGTGTTTCCTTTTTGTGATACTATTTGTTTGTCAGTCTCTTAGCTGTCTAAATGCTAATCCAATATGATCTATAATATCTGAAGCAGAAAGGGATTCTTCTGATTCTTTTGCCACATATATATCTCCTGCCAGTCCGTGAATATAGTTTGCCATGATTGCTGCTGTAGAAGGATTGTATCCACAAGAGAGCAATCCGACCAGCATTCCAAACAAAACATCTCCGCTACCACCTGTTGCCATTCCCGGATTGCCTGTTGAGTTGAACGTAACATGTCCACTTGGCATACATGTGGCTGAATATGCCCCTTTGAGTATTACATAGATGTTGTACTTGTATGCTAAGTTTTGTGCTTGTATGATTTGCTCTTCAGAGTTTGTTGAGAATGTGGTTAGTCTTTCGAGTTCTCCCGGGTGAGGTGTAAGTATGCTGTCTTTGGGGATTTTCCTGAGTAGATCTCTATTGTTGGCGATTATATTGAGAGCATCAGCATCAATCACCATTGGCTTTCTGTACTTTTCGAAAAGCGTCTCGAGCATTCTTGCTCCTTCCGGATAATTTCCCAGTCCCGGACCAACACCTATGGTTGTATAATCTTTGTCCAGATTGATTTCTGTATTAAACAATTCATCTGTATCGACTTGACACATAGCTTCCGGTACGACTGTCTGTGCAATGGTGTAGCCACATGAGGGTACATGGAGCGTTAGTTTGCCCAGTCCTGTCTTGATAGCTGCTTTGGCCGATAGGCATGCAGCGCCCATCATCCCTTTGCTTCCTGCTATTATTAGGCTGTGTCCGAATGTTCCTTTGTGAGAGAATTTAGATCGCTCGGTTGAAATTGCCGACATATCTTTATCCTCAACGAGAAAATATTCCGTTTTAATCTCACGCTTTCCCTTTTCGCTCAGCCCGATGGGCAGTATTTTCCACTTGCCTATAAACTTTTCGTTTTCTCTAAAGAAGAATGCCAGCTTAGGAAATTCGAATGTATACGTGTAGTTTGCTTTGACAATTGTATCCGGATTGTTATTCATATTTGATTCTGAAAACAATCCGGATGGTATGTCTATTGCAATAACAGTTGCACTGACACTGTTTATAAATTTGATTAGTGCAGCAAAACCGCCCTCTACCTGTCTGTTGAGTCCGGTACCGAAAATCCCATCAATGATAATAGAGTTGTCTTCAATAATAGGAGGATTAAAGGTCGATGTTATCATCGTAAACCTATTGATTGGACAATGCATAAGTCTTGTCTTGTGCTCTTCACATTCGATGCTTAATTTGTTCGAAGGGTTGAAAAGGTAAGATTCGACTATATATCCATCATTAAGTAGCATCCTGGCAATGGCAAGTGCATCCGCACCATTGTTGCCGGACCCGGCGAAAACATAAATCTTGGTCTGCTTATTATACTTCCTCTTAAATATATTGACAAAGGTGGATGCGGCCCTCTCTACAAGGTCCGTTCCATCTATTGGCTCATTTTTGATGGTGTATTTATCCAATTCGGATATATTGCTTCCTGTAAATATTGGAGTCATATATTTTGCTACGCTAATCTTAAAGCTTATCAATCGTGTAAAACAGATTCCTTAGTCTATTGAACCTCTAACGATACCTCTTTTGGACCCTTTTATGAAGTTAAGAATAAGATTTCTTTCTTCGCATTCGGGTATTTCACTTTCTACCACATCAAGGGCTTCTGAGTTGTTAAGTCCTCTTTGATAGATGGTCCGATATATATCGTTGATTCTGTAAATCTGATCGTTGCTAAATCCTCTTCTTCTGAGTCCAACGATATTGATACCGCAGTAGGCGATAGGTTCTCTTCCGATGAGAGTATATGGCGGAATATCTTTGCCGACTCTTGATCCGCCTTGAATCATCACATGTTGCGAAATGCGGGTAAATTGATGTACCAAAGCTCCTCCACTAACAATTGCCCAATCGTCTATTTCTACCTCTCCGGCTATCTGCGAGGCATTGCCTATAATGATATGATCTTTGAGTACGCAGTCGTGAGCGATGTGGCTGTATGCCATAAGTAGGACATCATTGCCAATGATTGTTGTTCCTTTGGATGCTGTACCTCTATTGACAGTTACACATTCTCTGATTTTACAGCGATCGCCAATGATTGCAGTGCTGTATTCTCCCACAAATTTTAGGTCTTGTGGCTCTCCTGCGATGACTGCATTGCCATGTATAACGCAGTCTTTTCCAATCCGAGCTCCATTGAGTATTTGCGCATGTGCTCTAATTTCGGTCCTATCACCAATTTCAACATCTCCTTCGACATAGGCAAAGGGTCCGATGATGACATCCTTGCCAATTTTAGCTGCCGGGTCGACTGATGCGAGCGGGCTAATTTTAGTATCTACTGCCATTATTTATGCTGTTGTTATTTATTCTTAATGATTTGAGCCATAAACTCTGCTTCACAAGCCAGTGTATCTCCGACAAAAGCCAGGCCTCTCATATTGGCAATACCTCTTCTGATTTCGCTAATATATTTGAGTTTGAATACGAGAGTATCTCCCGGTACAATTTTTCTTCTAAATCTCACATTGTTAATTGCAAGGAAGTAAGTAGAGTAGTCACCTTCCGGCATGGTCCCTAACACGAGTAGTCCTCCGCATTGTGCCATTGCCTCGACGATGAGTACACCCGGCATGATTGGTTCGTCCGGGAAGTGTCCTTGGAAGAATGGTTCGTTGCCTGATACATTTTTGACACCTACGATGTAGTCAGCACCCTCTTCAATTACTTTGTCGACCAATAGGAATGGATATCTGTGTGGAAGAAGTTTTTTGATTTGGTTGATATCCAATATGGGATCGTTGTTTGGATTGTAAGATGGAGCTTGTGATTCGTGAATCTTGATGTCTTTTCTGATTACACGAGCCATCATGTTGTTTACCTTATGTCCGGGGCAGACAGCAATGATATGACCTTTGATGGGCTTACCTATCAAGGCAAGGTCTCCGAGGACATCCAGTAGTTTATGCCGAGCCGGTTCATTCGGGAAACGAAGAGGCTTGTTAGAAAGATACCCTAAGTGTGAAGCATCTCTGGATGGTGCATTAACCAAGTTTGAGAGTGAATCCAGCTCCTCTTGCGGCATCTCTTCGTCATAGATGACAATTGCATTGTCCAAATCACCACCTTTGATAAGTCCGGCTTGCAGAAGTGGTTTAATCTCTCTTACGAAAACGAATGTACGAGCTCCGGCAATTTCCTCTTCAAATTCGCTTAGAGAGTCTATTCTTGCAGATTGGTTTGACAATACAGCTGAAGGGAAATCGATAGATACATCCAATCCAAACTGGTCGTCCGGAAGTAGGATAAGTTTTGACTTGCTGTCCGGAAGTGCAAATTCCAAGCGTTTCTTAACGATGTAAAATTCTCTTCTTGCATCTTGTTCGACAAGTCCTACTTTCTTTATTTCTTGCATATAAATCTCTGCACTACCATCTAAGATGGGAAATTCCGGTGCATTGACTTCTATGATACAATTGTCAATTTCGTTTGCATAGAGAGCTGCCATAGCATGCTCAACCGTGCTTACTGTCACATCTTTTTGGCTAAGTACCGTACCACGATTGGTTTTTGTGACATTCTCAGCGAGTGCTTTTATTTCCGGTTGATTTTCAAGGTCTATACGTTTTATGATATAACCGGTGTTAATCGGTGCCGGATTGAATGTGATATGTATCTCCAATCCGGTGTGCAACCCTTTGCCGTCAAGGCTAAATGGAGCACTTAATGTCTTTTGCTTTATCATTTGGATGAAAGTTTTTCGATCAATTTTTCAAGTTTATCCAGGCGTTTGCTCATTTCCGGAAGCCTTTTCATCATGGCTATTGAGCGGAACGCTTCTCTTACAGGCATACCGGGAGATCCCAATAGTTGAGATCCATCCTCGATATCACTCATTATTCCGGTCTGTCCGGCCAGGCTGACTTTGTTACCAATCTTGATGTGTCCACTTAGTCCTACCTGTCCTCCAAACATACACCAATCTCCTACATGTGAAGAACCAGCCATGCCCACTTGTGCTGCCATTACGGTGTGTTGACCGACCGTACAATTGTGTGCCACTTGGATCAGGTTGTCAAGTTTTGTCCCTTTTCCTATTTTGGTGCTTCCCATCGCAGCACGGTCTATACAGGTGTTTGCTCCAATTTCGACATCGTCTTCCAAAACGGCATTGCCAAGTTGTGGAATTTTGTGATAACCATCAGCTTCCGGAGCAAATCCAAATCCATCTGCACCTATTACGCTTCCTGCGTGGATGATGCATCTATTGCCTATTTCGCAGTCGTGATAAATCGTTACATGTGGATAGATGATGCAGTTTTCTCCAATTTTTGCATTATCACCGATATATGCATGAGGATAGATTCGGCATCCTTTGGCTATCTGTACATTTTTGCCGATGTAGGCAAAAGCACCCATATAGCAATCTTCCGGCAGTTTGACAGATGGGTCTACAAATGCAAGTTTATCAACTCCACTCTCTTGTTTTTGTGTGAATGAATTGGCAAGTTGCATAAGACTGGCCAACGCTGCATAGGCATCCGGCACTCTGATAAGTGTCAGTTTAATTTCCTGTGAAGGTTTAAAGCTCTCATTGACAAGCGCCGCAGATGCCTTAGTCTCGTATAGATAGTGTTCATATTTTGGGTTTGCAAGGAATGTGAGTCCTCCTTGCTGTCCCTCTTCAATTTTGCAGAATGTATTTACCTCTACACCCGGATCTCCATCTACTGATCCATGAAGATATTCTGCAATCTGTTGAACTGTAAATTTCATCATCAAATAATTCCTTTGTTTATTAGCCCTTCTTCCATTTTGTGACGAATCTTTTCTGCTTCGTCAGCAGCGCGTGCCGCAAAATGTTCGGAAGAGTCTGCATAAATAATACCTCTTGAAGAATTGACGATGAGTCCGCATTGGTCGTTCATCCCATTCGCCATCACTTCTTCTATGCCTCCTCCTTGTGCACCTACGCCAGGGACAAGCAAGAAACTGTCAGGGACAATTGCTCTGACTTTCTTGAGCATTTCTGCCTTTGTTGCACCAACCACATACATAAGTTGATCGCTATGCTCCCATGTTTGAGAGATGCGGAGTACTCTTTCGAAAAGGTATTCGCCATCGGCAGATTGCATCATTTGGAAATCGTCCGATCCTTTGTTGCTCGTCAGTGCTAATAGGATCACCCATTTGTCAGGATATTTGAGGAATGGGGAAACACTGTCTTCGCCCATATATGGAGACACTGTCACTGCATCTACTTTGCCGTGATCAAAAAACGATTGAGCATACATATCACTTGTATTGCCAATATCTCCTCTTTTTGCATCAGCTATAATGAGATGTTGAGGATAATGTTCTTTGATATAATCCACAGTTCTTATAAATGCACTCAGACCAAAAGTTCCCATACTTTCATAAAAAGCCAGGTTTGGTTTGAATGCTATACACGAAGGTGCCGTAGCATCGATGATAGCTTGATTGAAAGCGAAGATTGGATCGTCTTCTTTGTGAAGATGCTTGGGAATCTTTTGCAAATCGGTGTCTAATCCTACACAGAGAAATGAACGCTTTTCTCTAATACTATTGAGTAAATCTTTGCTGGTCATATACCTTTAGATTTTGATTGTTCTTTTAATAGTTGGCCTCTTTGAGACGTTCAAAGTTTTCTGCCATAATGAGTTGATCCAGAATTGGCTGAAGTTTGCCATCCATTACGGTCGGAAGATTGTGAACCGTAAAGTTGATACGATGATCTGTTACACGACCTTGTGGAAAATTATATGTGCGAATCTTTGCCGAACGGTCTCCGGTGGAAACCATGGTTTTCCTTTTGGCTGCCACTTCATCTAAATACTTCTGATGTTCCATATTATATATACGGGAGCGAAGCTCAATCATAGCTTTAGCCTTGTTTTTAATTTGTGACTTTTGATCTTGACATTGCACTGTGATACCGGTGGGAATATGTACCAATCGAATGGCCGAATAGGTTGTATTGACCGATTGACCACCCGGTCCACTCGAGCAAAAGATGTCGCAACGAATGTCTGATTCTTTCAGGTCCACATCAAACTCTTCGGCTTGTGGCAATACAGCCACTGTCGCAGCAGAAGTATGTATGCGACCTTGAGTCTCGGTCTGTGGTACTCTTTGTACGCGATGCACTCCGGATTCATATTTGAGAATCCCATATGCTCCCGGTCCGCTTACGGTGAAGATGATTTCTTTGAATCCTCCCGTTGAGCCTTCATTGGAGTCTGTGACCTCAATTTTCCAACCTTTCTCATCGCAAAACTTAGAATACATTCTGAAGAGGTCTCCTGCAAAGAGGGCTGCTTCATCGCCTCCGGTACCTCCTCTTATTTCCATGATGCAGTCCTTTTCATCTTCCGGATCTGCAGGAACAAGAAGGAGTTTGATCTGTTGCTCCATTTTAGGAAGAGCTTCTTGAGCCTCTTCCAACTGAATCCTTGCCAGTTGTTTTAACTCTTCGTCAGTCCCATGATCTATAACTTCTTGGGCTTCGGATTCTTCAGAAAGGATTTGCTTGTATTGGGCTCCGGCCTTAGTAATCTTTTCTAAGTCTCTATATTCCTTATTAAGAGATACAAAACGCTTTTGATCGGCGATGATCTCCGGGTCCGCAATCATTGTGCTGACCTCTTTGAATCTTGCCTCTAACTCATCCAGCCTGGTTGTTATATTATTTGTCGGTATCTGACTCATCGTTTATTTATAAATAAATTCTCCTTGCTTTGATCGTATAATCAATTCGTTGGCTGTATGATCTTCAACTCTTCCAACAATTTGTGCCGGGATGCCGAAGCTTTCCGAAAGTTCGATCACTTCATTTGCAAACTCTTCCGGGAGGTACACTTCCAATCTGTGTCCCATATTAAAGACTTTGTACATCTCTTGCCAAGGTGTGCCACTATTCTTTTGAATAATATCAAACAGAGGTGGTACATCAAAAAGATTGTCTTTTATGACTTTCTTGTTTTTGACGAAGTGAAGGACCTTAGTCTGAGCTCCACCTGAGCAATGTACCATGCCATGAATCTTATCTCGAAGACTTTGCAGAAGTTTTTTGACGACCGGTGCATAAGTACGAGTTGGCGACAATACAAGCTGACCGGCATTGACACCTAAGTTTTCGATCTCTTCGGTTAATTTCATCTTTCCCGAATAAACCAAATCATCAGGGATCTCATTGTCAAATGTTTCCGGGTATTTTTCTGCCAGGTAGTGAGCGAAGACATCGTGTCTTGCTGATGTTAGACCATTGCTTCCCATCCCTCCGTTGTATTCAGATTCGTAGGTGGCTCTTCCGAAAGATGCAAGGCCAACGATCACATCTCCGCCCGATATATTTTCATTGTTGATGACATGTGCTCTGGGCATACGGCAAGTGACTGTACTGTCTACTATGATTGTGCGAACAAGATCACCAACATCGGCAGTTTCTCCTCCGGTTGCATATGCACCTATACCCATTTCTCTAAGCTGTTGCAAGAGCTCTTCTGTGCCATTGATAATTGCTGCAATGACCTCTCCGGGGATAAGTCTTTTGTTTCTTCCGATGGTGCTTGATACAAGAATGTTGTCTACGGCTCCCACACAGATCAAATCATCAATATTCATGATGAGGGCATCTTGAGCAATTCCTTTCCAAACACTAAGGTCTCCGGTTTCTTTCCAATAGGCATAAGCCAAGGAACTTTTTGTGCCGGCTCCGTCAGCATGCATAATATTGCAGTAGTCGGGATCACCCCCCAGTATATCGGGTATAATCTTACAGAAGGCATTAGGATATATCCCTTTGTCTATGTTTTTGATTGCATTGTGGACATCCTCTTTGGATGCTGATACTCCACGTTGCATATAACGTTCAGTCTCTTGCATAGGTGTTAGCTGTATATATAAAGTTAAGTCTGTACTTAATGTACATTATCTAAGTTTTAGTATATCACCCTCTTCAGGTACATAATCTCCGTCTTTGTCATTTAGACTGTAGAGGTTTTTCATCCTCATACCAAATTTTTGAGCAATGCTGTGCATTGAGTCTCCAACTTGTACGACATATGTGAAGTAGGGTGGTTCTGCTTTTGAGTTCTTCTTTTGAAGGTAAATAATCATATCCTTGCGGATGGGGAAGTCTCTTGGAGCATCATTCCATTTTGCCAACTTTTTGGGGCTAATGTCAAACTCTTCTCCAATGCTATCGAATGTATCTCCATCTTTTGCTATGATATAAAGCAGGCCATAGCAAAGGTATGCCTGTCTCATTTTTGGGTGAACTCCTTTTCCTCTTTTATGAGAATTGTTTTTTTGATTTGAACCAAAGTTGAGATTTCCCTTATACCAAGAAGGTGTTGCCCCTCGGTCAAAAGTATATAGCTCATATATCTCTATCATATTGATAAGGAGATTGGCGTATCCTTTGTTGGTGGCATATCCACATCTTTGAAGACCTATGGCCCAACCTCTATAGTCGGTTATATCCAGTTGGAACAGGCTTCTATATCTTGGTCTTTTGAGAAAGTCCGAATGATCGTCGAAAGATTCTTTTGCTGAGGAATAACTTCGGAAGCATTCACCTCTGGCATCATCATCACGGTAGGTCTTCTTCCCGGCCCATGTCCTGTGACATTTTATTCCGAAATGGTTGTTGTGAATCGAAGCCAAAGTGCTTGTGCCGGCACCGGTTTCCACAAGACCTTGAGCCAAGGTAATACTTGCCGGTATTTGATTGGCTTTCATTTGACTAACTGCTTCGGATGCATATGTAATGATATATTTTTGATAAGTCGGGTTGAGCTTTTGAGCCCGGCCCGAGCATACAGTCATAAGTAAGACTGTCCAAATGATACCAACCTTATATGTTTTAAACATTGCTTTCTATTGTTTGACCTAAAATATTGCCGTGGGTATGACAATGTTATTCCACACCACGCCAACTACAAAAGTAATGATAATAGACACATTATAGAAACTTTAATACCGTGGATACAGTTTTAAATTTATTGAAGATGGTGTTGTATGGCTTCTGAATGGAAGCTAATCATATCTGTTGAATGCAAATATACCGATAGAAAGAGCTATTATTTAAGCCAAAATAAAACATCATAGAATAGACAATCCCACCTATCTGATTGGATGTCGATAGGTGGGATTGTACTTTATAACTAATATGTCGATCTATTACTTTGGGTTGTCCACAGAGATTCTTGAAGCAGATTCAGCTGAGATTGATTTTGATTGGCATTGCAATTGGTCTGCAGTGATATTGGATGCCTCTTCAGCTTTGAAGATACCTATGTTGATCTTCCCTCTGAGCGTTATTTTGGAAGCGCTTTCTGCCTTTATTTCTGATTTGCCGCTTGCGCTGATATTCATGTTGATAGAAGAGGCTTCTTCAGATTTTATTTTGATGTCGCCGGTAGTACGGATGTTCATATCCTTGATGGAAGAAGCAGATTCTGCTTTTATGTCAAATCCTGTTGCTTTTATTGTCAGCCCACTGATTCTTGATGCTTCATCGCACTTAATAGTAACGGGCGCATCACAAAAAAAATGATTTGCTCCTGTTTTACCTTTGAGCGAAGCTGCTCCCGATAATTCTATTTTGCGAAGAGTCGGGACTGTAAGATATGCTTTGCATTGTGGATTCTTGATTTGGCTGAGACCCGATTCGTCAACTTCAATATTTAATTCTCCTAACTCGTTCTTTACTTTTATGCGATCGAGAATTGTCTGAGAGGATACAATCTTGAGGCTATATCGATCACCTTGTTCCAGAGTAACATCAACCATGTTTTCAACCTCTAAGGCATCAAACTTGTCGATCTTGTATTCTTTTGTGATTGTGTCGGGTTCGTTTTGTATCAATTGCCCTAACAGAGACCCTTTGTTTGGTTGTTTGCAACTTGTAAATACCCCGCTTGTCGCTGCGAGAATCAGTAAACTGGTAGTAATGATAAAAGTCTTTTTCATATTGATTGTCGTTGCTATGTTGTCTATTCAAAAGTAATTAAAAATGATTTACCTTGTATAGAGAAGAGATTATATAGACTTCCAAAAACGAAAACATTGTTATCTGTTTTGTGAATCTTTTATTCTCATTGAGAGCATATCGAGGTATTCTTCCCATTCGGGATCGTAGTCACATTCTATTTCGAGAGGCAATAGCTCAAAGTCGTTTAGTGCCTCATTGAGCTTTTCTTGAAAGATCTTTTCATCTTTGACATAGAATACCCAATACTTATGATCGCATCCGATGTGATTTCCTGTGAGTATGCCGCATCCTCGTTGCTCTATAAGAGGTACCAATGCTTGGTGTATTTGTTCTATGAGTATGGCATCCTCTTTTGAGGGCATTCCCGAAGAGTCTCCTTTGTATGGGAGAGTAAGTTCTATTCGGATATTGTATTTGCCGGATTTCCTTGCTTTGTCAAGATTGATCCTGCCATTGACGTATATCAGTCTCTCATTGTCGTCTTGACTTAAAACTGTAAACCATTCATCACTAAGTTGCATATTTCTATTTATCTTATTTTCTGATTTTCGAGTATAAGAACATATAAATCAGTCTTACTTTACTCCTTGCAAAGGTACTTCTTTCTTTTCCTCTTCTTTGGAGTGCCGACACAGTTGATAAGAATTGAAGCAGTTTTGCCAGATTACATAGCTTGCCGGTGCAATGGAACTCAGCGGATTGAGATAAGTTTGTGCCATCCAGATGGCGAGTGTCGTGTTCTTTTGACCCAAAGATTGTCCGATTGTTATTTCATCAGCCTCTTTGCTTTTTCTCCCTATGTATTTGCCGATTGCGAATTGTACTATACAAGTGAATAGACCAATGGCTGAGAGTAGTAAGATATCTTCGATGGGACAATGTTTGTCTATGATAAATTTTACGGTGTTGGCAAGAATAATCATAAGTGAAAGCACCCAAAGCCAGAAGGCTATTTGTGGAATCTTAGCCAACTTTTCGTGCGTTTCGAAGGCAATAAATCTTAGAAACCATGCTGCGGCAAGAGGCCCAAATACCAATGGGGCTACATGTCTAAAAATGAGTATGACAGACTGCCAAAAGTCAATGTTTTGCCCGGGGTAGATCCAAGAAAATATCAAGGGGACAATAAAAGCAATGCCTGTATTGCTTATCAATACATAGGTTGCTCCGACTTTGAGGTTGCCACCCAGCATCGCTATGACAACAGCTGAAGCTGTCGCTGCCGGGCATATAAAGCAGATAAGCATACCTTGAGCAGATATTTGACCAATCTCACCACTCGCCATGTTGCTTATGATGAGGTAAGAGATTCCACCCAGAAAGAGTTGAATAAAAGTTAATACTTGATGAACTTTTTTGAATCTTATCCCTTTGGGAGACAATTTAAGAAAGGTGAAGAAAAGCATCCCTGCAATAAGGTATGGAATCACGCTTCTAAAGATCCACAAGTATTTCCAAAAGATAATCCCTGCCAAGATAGCCAATGGCATACTGAAGTCTTTCAGCCTATGTAAGAAGTGATTTGACAAATGAGGTGTCATAATGTATCTGAATTACTCGGCAAAGGTATAAGAATATGTTTGATTATTTCAGATTTAGTCCAAAAGGAGTGTCGATGCAGAAGAGAATCATTTTTAGCACCTTAGTCTTGATGCAAAAAACATTAACCATGGAGATAGGCATATTACTTACCATACTTTTCTTCTCCAAAAGGCAGTCTAAAAGCGATTCTCAGGTATCCTAAAGATAGATAACGAACGCTCTTTGAGTATTTTAACATTTAGCTTGGGCGATATAATCGACTTCTCTCTTAAGCTTCTTAGAATAATGGCCATTTTAAGGTCAAAAGGGGTTGTCTTATGACTAAATCATGCTCTGGTAAGTTTATATTATTTGTCTAATTAATTACGAGTTAAGCTAAAAGTTTCTGTTTGTCGTACCTATGCTTGAAGTTGTGGTTTTGACATAAAAAAAGGGTCCAAGACATTTTGTGTCTCAGACCCTTTGTCTATGTAGTAAAACTATCTTCTATAAATCAGATATTTACTTGTTGTATTTATTTTTGATACCAAGTTTCTTTGCAATTGCACCCGGGATTGCATCTTTATGAACAACATAGTTCATTGTACGACCTGCTACGAAGTTGCGGCTTGCATACCAGATACCTTTGTACTTACCTGTTTCACCCCAAGAGTTCTTTACGATAAAGAATTCACGACCAATTTGGTTTTTAGCTTTACCAACGATTTGCATGCCATGGTCGTCTGTCAATGTGTAGTTGTCAAAACACTTTTGGCGATATTCTTGTGTCACTTCAATTTCGGGACAATCAGCTTGTTCGATCATCTTTCTGATTTCAGCAATTTTACCTGCGCGGCTAAGTCCTACCCAGCGATCTTGGTCAGATCCTTTTGTTTCGATAGCACCAACATCTGCCAAGATGCCAATACCGTCTCTTGTAAATCCGTTTTCTGATACGTCTGTACCCCAAGCGATAGAATAGCCATTGTCAATAGCATTGTCCATAACTTGCATAAACTCATCCAATGGAAGGTTGTAGCTTGAAGACCATCTCCAGTTATCTTCAATCTCAAGTGGGAATGCAGAGTAGAAAGGATGGTGTGTATAGCTGGTAAGTGAAATATAGTCATCTGCATTTAGGCTGAGAGACTTGGCAAAGCTTTCTGGTGTATATTGTTTACCCTTGTACATAAACTTTTCCGGTGCTGTACCGAGATATGAGTCAATGATGCCATCATAAGCTCTTTCCCAAGCAGTGGTAAGTTTGCCGTTAGGGTTTTTGATAATCTCGTTTAGGAATGCTTGAGCTCCGTCTGCAAGCTCTGAGTGCATGTTTTTGTCGGTACCATAGTTTAGACCTGGCATTACTTCTTGAGGAACAAGGCCATAATGTTTCAATACATACAATACATCATAGAATGAACCGCCTTGGCCATAGTTTAGCTTGCCGTGCATACGAACATACTTTTCGCCTTTGTCTTTGTAAGAATGGCTTACTACGAACATTTCTGACAAGTCAACTGAAGGTTTGCCCATGCGAAGAGCTTCACTTTCGAGGAATCCAATACCTGAGTAAGACCAGCATGTACCTGAGTTGGCTTGGTCTTTGATAGATGTGTAGGGAACTTCCTTCACTGTAGTGAATACATTTGGTCCGCTTGGATTAGCTGCTTCTTGTGAAGCATTGTTTTGGGCAAAAAGCCCGAAGCTACCCATCAAAAGGGCTGCTGTAAAGAACAATTTTTTCATTGTGCCTGTTACTATTTATGTTAGTTTATGAATTGTACTCCATACTGTTTGCACCACAAAAATAAGCCAAAAGACTATGTGAAACAACCTTATAATAGCGATAAATCAAATTACTCTCCAAAAAGAATATATGACTTTAAAGTAGCAGTTAGGAGATATTTCTCTTATTATTCATAATTAAATAAACAGGCCTCTTTTTTAGACTAATTGCTGTTATCTGTTAATCTTCCGAGAGTCTATCGGTTTGTGAGGTTTTTTATATCGAAAGCTGAGGTTGAAGTACTTGTGTATATGACCGAAGTAGATCTCCTCTGCGCAATTCCTCTCATTGTAAGATAGAGTTTGATTTATGGGTGCTTTTCTGTTTGGTTAGGTGAAATCGTCAATAAAAACTATTTGTCTGGTCGTTATTTTTTGTAAATTGCGATGCTGTTATAATATACAACTGCAATGAACATCAATCTTTTGTTATCAAGAAAGATAGTATTGATGTCGCTTCTTTCCATCTTGTTATCTCTTAGTCATGTCTTTGCTAATCCGATAAAAAGAGGGATTGCCGATCGTACAGCTTTGGATTTCTTTGCCAAACATAGCTCTTTGCGTTTGGGAGAAGTGTTACATCCCGTATTAGTTGATACTCCTAAAGTGTCTGACAAAGCAGACTCTTATCCGCTTTATTACATCTATTCAAATGGTGAAAATGGAGGGTTTGTCTTCGTTTCCGGCGATGATAGACTTCCTTCGATCCTGGGCTATTCAATGACAGGCTCTTACAATCCCAAAGATATACCGGATGAGATAAGGGCTTTCTTTGATTGGTATACTGCGTCTTTGAGGGAAATCCTAAAGCGAGATAGAGCAGCGATAAATGCATTTTTTTCCTCTTCTCCTAATCTATTTGTCAAGTCGGAAGTGGCTCCATTGTTAAAAGATATCGAATGGGGGCAGGATTATCCATGGAATGAAAAAACACCATTAAACTATTATAACAATCATACCTTTGTGGGTTGCGTAGCGACATGTATGTCACAGATAATGAAGTATTATGAATGGCCTGATCAATCAGAGGGCTACCATGAGTATAAAGAGAATGAGAGGTGGCATAAAATACATTTTGGAAACAGATATAACTGGAGTGCAATGCCCAATAAGATTATAGGTAAGCAAGTTTCCAAAGAGGCTGTAGACGCTTTGTCCACATTATGCTATGATGTTGGTTTATGCATGGATATGACATATGGAGATGTGGCCAGTGGTGCTTATATGCAGAATGCTGTAGAGGGGGTTGCCCGACATTTCAAATATAGCAAAGGTGCAGTCTTGAGGTACCGTTTTAATTATTCACGAGCTCAATGGGAATATTTGCTCAAAAATGAGTTGTCTTGTGGCAGACCTATCCCTTTTGGAGGCATTTCACAAAGTGTTGGTCATGCATTTGTTTGTGATGGATATGATAAAGAGGGGCGCTTTCATATTAATTGGGGTTGGAGTGGTAAGTACAACGGTTTCTTCTTTATCAATGCTCTTACTCCGGAAGGAACCGGTATAGGCGGGGGTGATCAGGGTAGCGGGTACAACTATAGGCAGTCCGCAATATGTGGATTTGCTCCGGACAGAGCAGGAACTGATGAATGGTCCGAGCCTGTCATCAGTGCTTGGAAGTTTGATTTGGAAGCCGAAAAGAATGAGTCGGGGATTATAGAGCGCTTAAAGACAGCCAAGCTGACTCCTTTTTTGACTTCACTTGCTTTGTATAAGACTACATTCAAACTTGTATTGCAAAACAGAGATAACCCTATGGATCTCGTGTCGATGGAGGCTTCACCCGAAGTTTCTTTATCTCCTTTTGTTGATGCATCAGAGATGACATTGCCTATTCAAGATTTTTCTTCTTTGTCGCTTAAACCTAATACATCTTATAAGGTATATACGGTATTTAGGGGGCGAAAAGGTAGAGATATAGCTTTGGATCATGTTTCGTCCCATTCATCGGAAGCGATGTTGAAGACGAATGATAGAGGCGAGGTTGTAGATATTCATGTTTTGGACTGCTCTCCAAAGTTTAATTTTACGAAGACTCTTTTTAATCTTTGGGGATATGGATATAGCTCAATAACGTTGAATGGAGAGAATCAGAAAGAAGATTATATGGGTAATGCCTCCTATTTCTTCAGGGAGTCAGGTAAGCATAAATGGTATCCTTTGTATACTACCCAATTAAATCTGGAGAAGGGTCCCATAACGACCAAATATGAGACATCATTCTTCCCTATGCCTCCCAAAAGCCATTGTGATATTATGATCAAGACCGATTTGGATCAGGGCGTTATTGTTGGTAAGAATATCGAGGTCAATGACTTAAACAGAAAACAGAAAGGTGTTGTAATCAGGTACGATAATCAGAAAGATGATGAGCCCGATCTTATTTTGTTGGATGCTTCCAACCCTTCCATAAAAGGGTTTACAGTGGAGAATGTCGGACCTGATCCAATTGATTTGACCATTGATTGTTCATTACAAATATCGGAAGATGGGATTGATTGGAGTAGAGGTATCGACTTGTGTTACATTAGTTTAAAGGGCCTTGTCGGAAAAAAGTTCATTCAAATTGACGCTGATAAAAAGAAAGAGGTCTTGCAGAGAGAATATAAAGAGTACAAAGAGAAGACTTCTAAAGGAAAGGAGACCTTCTATGAGTTGGAATTGAGACAAAACTCTTCTGACGACATATCGAAGACTATTATGTATATGTATGTACCCCCAATCAAACTGTATGATAGCACGGATCCGGATTGTACGGTATCCACAATGAAGGTTGGGGATCCATCGCTCAAGGTATATCCCAATCCTTGTACTGATCAGCTTCATTTGTCAGGACTATTACCATCTTCTTTGGTAGAAATGTATTCTTTGGATGGCGTGAGAGTCATGACTGAAAAAGCTGATGATAATGGCACTGCAGAGCTTTATGTCTCAGCTCTCAAAAGGGGAGTCTATGTCATTAAGGTCATAGATAGAGTTGTGAAGGTCCGTTTGGAATAGTCCTTTAATCGGGATAAAATGGGCTGCATAAACCCTTTATTTCTGAGAGGTTCAAAGGTAATGGTTATATCTTTGGACCTCTTTTTTTTATTCCAATTATGTCAAAAGAAAAAGGTATAGTTATTCCGGACTGATTTTGGCATCCTAACAAAGACCCCGTGGAAGAGTATGAATGAGATTTGCTTATGAGCGTGACAGAATCCGAATACCGAAACCAACGAAGCAGATTGCCTTTGCGTAGTAGTTTCGTCGGAGGTTTAAAGTAGGCTGATAGGTCATAGAGATATCGCTTAATTTCTTCGACAGCATATGATTCCCATCCTCTTGCCTAAGCGCGAATATTCATAGTCGCAAACAAATATGTACCTTTGCAGGGTCATTAAGCAATTTTGCGGAGATGGGGGTGTCTTGATAATCTTAATCAAGGCTGAGATGAGACCCTTACCACCTGAATCGGATCATGCCGACGTAGGGAATCAGCGCTAAGGAATACCTGGGCTGTTATCATCGTTGTTGTGTCAAATGTCTCATTCTTATGTGGGTGGAGTTTGGCTTGCCATTAGAATGTCATTTGCGATAACAGCAGTTTGTAGTCTCGTTGTAAAACCTAAATATGTCGATAGTAAAGAGATCGCATTTATGAAGTTCTTTTGAACTGATTATGGCATCTGTTTTTCATCCTAACGATCTAAAGACATTTTATATTAAATCTTATCCCCCTATTTAAGCAGTTTGTTTTTTGCCTTGTGGAGGCGTCGGACTTCGGTGCGATGTGTTTTTCGTACCGGTCGTAACGAATGTCTCTGTTGAGCTTACTATTTCAGAAAGACGAAGCCTTTCTGAAGGAGACTTGGCTCAATGCTTCAGATACAAGAGCTGAAAGGGAGGGTGAAGGGAATATTGTTATGACCAAGCCCTAAACTTGAAGGTAAGGTAGTAGATAAGGTGTTGTGCTAAGGTCTCAAGATGTGATAAGACAAATAATTGGGCGGCAGTGTGCTGTCTGTAATAATATTATAAGTATTAAAATGAACAAGACTATTATCAGAGTGGTGGTTGCAGGCCTTGGGTTAAGTTGTTGCTTAAATCTGGGTGCTCAAACTCTCTCGTCCAAACAGGAAGATTCAACCAAAATCATCAAATTGGAGGAGGTGCAGGTGATTGCCGGCAGGGCAACCAATAAGACTCCTATGAGCTTCTCCGAAATCAAAACTAAGGAGCTAAACAAAACGGCCTATGGTCAGGATTTGCCGTATTTGCTATCTCTTTTGCCTGGTGTCGTTATGACAAGTGACGCCGGTACCGGTATTGGATATACATCACTTAAGGTGAGGGGAAGTGATGCTTCCCGTATCAATATAACAACCAATGGAGTGCCCCTTAATGATGCAGAGAGTCAAGGAGTATTCTGGGTTAATATGCCTGACTTCTCTTCTTCATTGCAGGATGTACAGTTGCAAAGAGGGGTAGGTACCTCTTCAAACGGTGCGGGAGCCTTTGGAGCTACCCTTAATATGCGTACACAAGGTATCAAGACTTCTCCGTATGCAACGGTCGATCTTTCGGGAGGAGCTTATGGTACTTTCCGAAGAGGCATCAAACTTGGTACCGGACGTATAGCCAATCATTGGGCTTTCGATGCTCGCCTTTCGAAGATTAATTCGGATGGATATATTGATCGTGCCAGCGTTAATTTGAAATCTTATTTTGCTCAAGCTGCCTACTTCAATAATGGTACGCTCCTGAGATTGGTTACTTTTGGTGGTGAAGAGCATACCGGTATTGCTTGGAACGGTATCAATCCGGATAAGATAGACAAGCTTGGTCGTCGCTTTAATGATGCCGGAATGATGGAAAAAGGCAACTTCAAGGACTTCTATAAAAACACTGACAACTACGACCAACGCCATTATCAAGCGATACTTACGCAGGAGTTGAGCGACAACTGGACCCTCAATGCTACTTTGCACTATACTCGCGGTAAGGGATATACGGATGAATTCCGTCTCGGAAGAAAGTTGGAAGAGTACGGTCTCCAAGTATTTAAGGATAGCGAAGGCAATAAGGTGAAAAAGAGTGACCTCCTAAGACAAAAGCACTTGGACAATCATTTCTATGGTCTGGTAAGCTCAGTAACTTACAAAGGAGAAAACTTTGACTTTACTTTCGGTGCTGCCGGCAATATGTATGATGGCAAGCACTTTGGCTATGTGCGATGGATTAGAAATTACTCGAAGGCTGTGTTGCCAAATAAGAAATATTACAACAATACATCGGACAAAGATGAAGCATCTGCTTTTGTAAAAGCCAACTGGCAACCGATCGACGGTCTCAACCTGTTTGCCGACCTTCAGTATCGTGGCATCTCGTACAAAATAGACGGTGTTAGCGACAATAGAGATGAGAAGACCAAGACAATGGCTCTCCTTGATATTGATAAGACATTCAACTTCTTCAATCCTAAGGCTGGTGCTGCATATCAGATTGATCAATATAATACAGTCTACGGATCAATCTCAATTGGGCACAGAGAACCCAATCGAAAAGCATTTACCGATGCAGGAACAAAAGGACTTCCAACGAGTGAGAAGATGATCGACTATGAGCTTGGTTATAGGTTTGACAGCCGATACTTTCAGGGCGGAGTCAATCTATACTATATGGATTACAAAGATCAGCTTGTAATGGATGGTCGTTATAGTGATGTCGGTCAAATGTTGTTTAGCAATGTCCCTAATAGCTATCGTACGGGGGTAGAACTTCAATTGGCTTGGACTCCCTGTCGTTATTTTAGATATGACCTTGCCGGTGCCTTCAGTCGTAATAAGATCAAGGATTATTCACAAGCTTTTGCTCAATATGGACCCGGAGACAAGTTTGAAGTCATCATGGAAAAGATGAAGGATACAGACATTTCTTATTCTCCCAATGTGGTGATGTCTCAGAGATTGACCGGTATGTACAAAGGCTTTGAGATTGCCCTTCAGACACAGTATGTAAGTCGTCAATATCTGGATAATACACAGAGAAAGAACAGATCTATGGAGGGATATTGTGTGTCAAATCTAATGGCAAGCTATCACTTCAACCTCCCTTACACCAAGGGTTGTGCAGTATCTTTTTTGGTTAACAACCTATTTGATACAAGGTATAACAACAATGCTTACATTTATGATGGTGGCTATACCGTCGATGAAGAAGGACATAAGACAGAGTTTACAGAGTTGAGAGTATTTCCACAAGCTCCTATTCACCTGATGGGTGCTTTTACACTTAACTTCTAAGACCTATTAATCCATATTGACTCGTCCTAAATAACCGTTACAGTTATTGGACAAAAATAAACTATTTCTCAAACAGATTATCAAGGCCGGCCTTGATAATCTGTTTCTTTTTGTAGGTTTTAATCTTAACGCGATTTTGATGATGCATGTACTCAGGGGTATTATATCCACAAGAGAAATGAGGCCTAAGCCTGTTGTATTTACAAATCGCATCCTTCACGGCCTGCTTCATATGCTGCGAAGGAAGATGGAGCTCTTCAAGGAGGAATTCCTGCTTGAGTATTCCGTTTACCCGTTCAGCCACGGCATTTGCGTACGGATCGTAAGATTCCGTCATACCGGGAGTTATTCTATATCGTTTCAATAATTTTTGATACGCATTGGAACAATACTGTATTCCCCGGTCTGAATGATGTATCGGTGGCACATCTTTATACAGCCTGTTGCGATTGGCCATTTTTAATGCCTTCAGGGGACCTTGGGTTTCTAATGAATCGGAGAGATCGTATCCCATAATCTTTTTTGAATAGGCATCCGTGATCAGAGAGAGGTACATATGGCCGTTCCTATTGCCTATATAAGTGATATCGGACACCCATACCTCTTCCGGACGTGACACCACCATGTTTTCAATCAGATTTTTATGCTTCCGGAACCGATGATGCGAGTTCGTCGTCGTATGGTACGAACGTGCGGGTTTTATAAGAAGGTGGTTGGCCCGAAGTATGGCAAAAAGCCTGTCCCGACCGACCTTTTTCTTCCTCAATGGCAAATGGAGCATATGATAAAGCTTGCGAGTCCCTATGCGAGGTATCTCCAAACGGACCTCCCGCACCATCTCTACCACCTCGGTGGCTCTTTCCCGGCTTTTGGATATGCTCCACTGCTGACGGTAATACTTCTGCCTGCTTATCCCGAGCAGTCTGCAGACTCCGCTGATACTTACGGATTTTTCTTCTTTATATTGGGTGACTGTTCGGGACAGGAGTTTTTTCTGATGTCGATATCATACTCCTTTTCTGCAATATCTATCATCATATCGAAAAACTCTGCTTTCATGTCTTTCTGCTCGAGTTCTTTTTCCAATCGGGCGTTCCTGCGTTCAAGCAGCCTTACCTTCTGCCGTAATTCCAGAAGTTCTTGATCCTTACTCTTTTCCATTGGCCTGAGTGTTTTGTTTGAGATGTCGAAGTTCCCATATTTCTCTATCCACCGCTTAACGGTTTGGTTTCCCTGTATTCCGTATTTGCGCTGAAGATAACATAAACTTGCTTTACCGCTTTCATACTCTTGAACTACCGATAATTTAAAGGTCATGCTGTAATCCTTTTGGGTACGCTTAACATACTTGTTTTCAGCCTTTTCCATTCGTTACTCTTTTTAGGTGTAACGCTATTTTAGGACTAGACATATTCCAAATTTTAGGGGGCTGTGTCAAAATTCCATTTGGCGCAGCCCTTTCTGTTTTTTGAAAAAAGTTTCAACTTTCTTTATATAAGTCTTTTCCATGTCATGAATAATAGTTATCTTTATGGTATACAAATAGTTATGTAAATTAAATGATGCATTTCCGCCATCATAATCGCAACACGATGATTCTTTTTCCGGAAAGAATCGATCAAGACATTGAGGAGAACGACCCGGTAAGGCTTTTGGATGCCTTGGTGGATAGTCTGAATCTTAGATCGTTTTACAAACTCTATCATGAGCGCGGCCGCAGTCCCTATCATCCGGCCATGATGCTCAAGGTCATTCTCTACGCCTATA
>NZ_JBHSGO010000036.1:0-6811 GCF_042654485.1 Falsiporphyromonas endometrii
TGAACGATTTATTTGCGTGTTTGGGATTAGCCCAGACCCGCAAGTTATTGACAAACTTTTCAAAGAACTCATTTTATTTACTGCCAGAGCCGCTTAGGCTTGGATATTTTTTAACGAACTATTGATATCAAAGGAAACAAATACCTTCAAGCCAAACCATCTGCCTGATAAAAAACATTAAAGCACAACGGAAGCATTACCCTTAGCTGTAAAAAAAAATCGTACTTTTACAAAACGGTCTTGAAATACGAGATAAATAAATACTTATAACAATCACAATTCAAAGAATGAGAAGATTTTTACAATTGAGTTGGATAATGCTTCTGACATTATTTGCAACCAGCATTACACATGCACAAAATGAAAGTGGTGAAACTCCACAACCCGAAATGGTCAAAGTGACCTTCAAAGCAGAACCTGCCGACCTTGCCAAAAGTTTGCAGGTCAAGTACAATACTTCCGGATTTAAGTACAAAGTGCTCCCCGAGGATGGAATGATCGAACCCGGCAAAACTATCAGAGCCTATATCGAGCCTAAAGAGGGAATTGTACTTAAGAAGTTTACAGTCAACGGAAAGGATTACGAGGGTAAAACGATAGGATCCGAAACCAAACCGTATATTCAGATTACGGTCAACGAAAACACCGATATCGTAGCGGTGCTCGAGAAGCCAAAACCCGGCGAAGGATCTGTCAAATACCTTATGCAGGGAGGAGATGAGACCTGCAAGGTACAAGGATATCTTGCTACCATGAACGAAGATGGCACTTTTACTCCCGACAGGTCGCAGCCGTTCGATTCTGAAAAGATTCTTCCAGAAAACCAACTCTTCGTTATCGAAGCGACTCCCGGAAGCAACTTTATTATCAAAAACTGGACATATGAAGGCAGCATAATGCAAAATCCCGACGAGTCTATATTTACTGAGACTCAGCTGCCCGGCATGATTATTAAAAATCTAAATCCTGAGATTATTGTAACATTCGAAAAGAAGCCACAACCCGAGATGGTCAAAGTAACCCTCAAAGCGGAGCCTGCAGACCTTGCTAAGAGCTTACAGGTCAAGTACAAGTCTCAAGACGATGAAGAATTCTCAGCCACTAATGAGGAGGGTTTGGTAATAAAAGATGCGACAGTCCGTGCGAGTGTCGAGCTTCAAGCGAATGCTACTCTCATTAAGTTCGTTATCAACGAAGAAGACTTTACCGGTGACATTCATGAATTGAATGGTCTCAAGTATATCGAAATCAAAGCAGACAAAGCTCTTGAGATAAAGGCTATCCTCAAGAAGACTTTGCCAACATTTACCTTTGACATCAAGGGGGACAATGCGACAAAAGCAAATGCCACTATAACTGTGATGAAGCAAAAGAAAAACGACAAGGGTAAATGGACAGATGAAAGTGAAGTCAAATCCGGAGATGAGATCGAGCCGGGTCAACACCTCTCTATCAAAGCCAAATATGACAATGGGTTTATCATCAAAAACTGGCTCAACAATGGTGAAGTTGTGATGCATACATCCAAACAAGGAGACACCTTTGTATCGACTTTCAATCCTCTATTCTTCGATATGACGGATGATGATACGAAGATCGAAATCGAGCTTGATATTCCCAATATCACTTGGGTAATGAACCTTCCGCAAGGGCTATCAAAAGCTGACAAAAAACAATTTGCCATCACTGTCAAAGACGGAGAAAACAAGATCTTCGGACAAAAGATGGAAGGATTCAAATATGGCTATTATATGGATAATCTTGAGGGCAAAAAAATAACATTGGAGGCCCAATTACCCGAAGGATATCAACCCAACTGGAGCATCAATTCCAAGGAAATAGATGACCATAAACCGACCATTACTATTGATGCAGACAAACAACTTGACATAGCATTGTCATTTGCCTCCACAGAAGGTATCGAAAGTATCGAGCATCTGACCAAGATTTACACCACTACGAATAAGATTGCAATCGAAACAAATACAAACGAGCAATATGCAATCTATTCATTGGACGGAAGACTGATACAAAAGGGTATCACGACAGAAGAAACTACAATGGTGGAAGCTGAGGCAGGTACATATATGGTCGTACTTCAAGGTAACACACAAAAAGTTGTTGTAAGATAATCAACAACACATATCTAATAGAGCTTAAGGGGCTGTGTCAGATTATCCCGACACGGCCCCTTGTTCTTTGCACTCTAAGAAAATACTTCAATGGAGTTGCACAAAAAGAGAGTTATTGCAAAGGAGCATACTTTTTTGTATATTAGGCTTTGATAAAGAACAGATACTATGGAGACAATTATTTTACTTACTCTGCTTTTAATTGGCATTTTGCTTGGCGGGAAACTCCTCCGGGCAGGTAAGCTGTGTCTTGTTCCATCGAAACAAATAACCTCCGGGGCGAAGATAAATATCAAGGCCTTGGGCACTCGTTTTTTACCGGCTGTGAAGCTCGAAAAAGAAGAGTCGTATTTGTTAAATATTATTACTTTCCATAATGCTCTCAAAGGGGCTCAAACAACTCCTGTTTATAACAAATTTCACACCTATTGGGGTTAGGGGAATCTGACCCAATGCACGCTTTGCCCGTTTTATTAGTACGAAACGGGCTTTTTTATGCGCTATTTTAACAAATAAGCTCGCGCGAGAAGCAATCCGTTCTCGCGCGACTTTGGATCTGATCTCGCGCGACCTTGACATGCGAAGTCGCGCTACTTCAGGTGCAACCTCGCGCGAGTATAGGTTCAAGGTAGCGCGAGAATGGATTGCAAGTCGCGCGACCTTACAAAAAAGGCGGCCTGAAGTGCGTTTTTAAGCCCCCAAATTGTCCATAAAAAGTAGCTTATACATCTATTAACATTTAGATAGGACGGTTTCGTACTATCACTTTTGGATTTTGTGGAGAATAAGCCTCTTTCGGGAGCTCAAAAGGGCTATTTTTCAGCCTAAAATAAGCACAGATATTTAACATTATTTACCGAATATATCTGCTTTTAGAGCTATAAATAAGCACTTCGGAAAACAAAGTTTTAGATAAAATATGCGGAAAACACGGATTTTTTTGTGTAAATGTGCAGATAAAAAACATATCGGATCTATGTCCAAATTATCGACAATAAGATCTCAAAAGATATGACTTTGCCAAGGCTCAAAATCCAGGGAAACCATATGCTGCTGACAACTGTTTTTAGAAGAAACAGAATCGCATTCAGGATATTTCTGAAAGCATATTTTAACCCTCTATCTTGTAGATATATATATTTTTTGATAACTTTCCGCTATTTATTAGTAAGAACAATTAAAATTATCCTATAGTTTCGGTTGTTTGCTACTCATAAGAACACAGACAACACATCTATTAGACTACTTATATTCAATATATTAAGTCATAATATAGGTTTGTTTCCTCAATTAATCTAAATTGTTTTATTTAGAAAAATAAAGCATACTACTTATAATTTAATTAAGGATTTTATGAAGAAAATTCTATTACTCCTACTAATTGCCGGGGTCTTTGGTAACATAAGAGCTCAATATTCTATTACGGGAAAAGTTTTAATAAAAGATGGAGAAGGTCTTGAAGCTCATGTCAAATTATTTGCAGAAAACAATTCTGTGGAGTCCATTATGCAAACAGAGAAAGGCATATTCACCTTTTCAAACCTTATTAAAAATAAATCCTACTACGTAGTAGCCTCCTGCGTAGGATATACTACAGATACCATAAAGATAGAACGCATCAGAGAAGATTTAAACCTTGGAACGATGTTTTTGAAACCCAGTCTTATCAATTTAGGTGAAGTAGTTGTTGTGGGAAGTAGTATGACTTTCAGAAATGGAGTTAAGCGAATAATACCCAATAAGTTTCATAAAAAGAACAGCACCGATGCCATGGTAATGCTTGACAAAATGAACCTATCGCGAATAAATGTAGACCCTCTCACAAAGAGTCTTACTTTGAATGGTGGTGGCAACGTAAAGGTGATGTTGAACGGAAGAGAAGTTTCGGCAACTGAAATCAGTTCATTATCTCCAAGTGTAATACAGCGTATTGAATATCACGACACCCCTGAAGCACGATATGGCAATGCAGATGTAGTTCTTGATTTTATTACCAAGGAAGACAATACAGGTGGTAGGATTTATCTCTCCTTATGGCAAGGGCTTTTGACTGCTTTTGGAGAGGATTATATTTCTTTGAAATTCAACCGTAAAAATAGTCAGTTCTCACTGGATTACAATCTGTCGTATCGTAATTGGAAAAAACTTAGCAGAGATTACGACGAAGACTTTTATTTGTCTAATGAAACAATATCAAGGGCTGAAAAGGGACATCCGGGGCGTTTCAAATATGACAATCATAATGTACGATTTAACTACAACTACCAGAAAGAACAGAAAATAGTAAACTTATCTTTGGGAACAGCCTTACAGCACGCACCCTACAAAGAGTGGAAAAGCGATATACAATATCGTAAAACGACCTTCGATTTGTACGATAATGCCAAATCTTCCGGTGTAAATCCATTTACCCGGTTGTATATACAAATGCCAATAAGACAAAATCAGCTATATATAGCAACCCTTTCAGGTCAATATAACAAAGGAGAATATAGTCGTCAGTATCATGAAATCGACGATAAAAATAAATCCAATCAATTTTATAGTGAAGCTAATGAAGTGCAAAAAGGTTACGCTCTATCTCAACTATACGAAAACAAGCAGAATTGGGGAACCCTGACCATTGGAGCTAATTTCAACCAACAGTTTACCACAAGTGACTATGAATACGCCCAAAGTCCTCAAACACAGACACATCGTACAACCATGCGTCTATCCAATCTTTATTCTTATGCACAATGGGGCAAAGGGTGGAACAAGTTATATACTCGCGCAGGCATTGGTCTCAACCAACGATGGATTCATGTAGGGCAAGAGAAGCATAAAACATTGCAAATCAGTCCAATGATTTTCATGCGTTATGCGATTTCTCCTAAGTTTGAGCTTCGATATCAAGGATCCGTTTCTAATGTAATGCCCTCGCTTTCGGCATTGTCAGACTATTCGCAGGAGATTGATTTTATCCAAACCCAAAAAGGAAACCCATTCCTAAAACCACAAATAGACTTTTACAATGCATTGGTATTTAACTATATACTTAAGAAAACTGCATGGGGACTGTATCTAAATCAAACCTATTCAAAATCTCCCATAATGGAGAGTACATATATCGAAAACGGTAGAGTCATCAGGACACAAGAGAATCATAGAAATTTTCAGAACTACAATATGGAGTTAGAATATGGAGGGCAACCCATAGGAGATTTCCTCTCTTTCAAAGCCTATGTCGGCATGAAATTGTACAAAAGCAATGGAAACCAATATACCCACAGCAAAACTATACCATATTATGGGGGACAAATTTCTGTTTATTACAAACAATTCTCCCTAAGATGGCAGTTCCGTAAGTCTACACAAGACAAGTTCTGGGGAGAAACATTTTATCGGTATGAAGATGGACACATGCTGTCGATAGGCTATCATACCAATAAAATCAGCCTGTCTGCCGATGTACTCAACTTGTTTGCCCTGAAACACATCTCTGCCCAAGAAAACTATTCAAATGTCGGGCCCTATAAACGATATGAATATCTTAATGAAACGAAGAATCTTATTCGCTTAAACCTCACGCTGAACCTTTCGTATGGCAAAAAATATAGAGAATTGACAAGACGAACAGACAATCGTATAAATAGTGACTCATCCATTATTAAAGGAGAAAAATAATATTTACTTGAAGCAGCGATGAAAAACTTTAGAATTTTAGAATAGAGCGATGTGATACCACCTTTGTGGATGCCCCGGCAACACAAGCAACGGGAAAGAGGTATGTCGGAATTGGAGATAGACAAGCTTCGTTCATTAAAAAGCTCTTTTCTTGAAGGTATCTTTGTTTGATACAGGCCTGCAGTCGGAGGCACTTCTTGCAACTATCTCAAAACAGATTATTAGTCCGACAAAATCTTCCATACGTTCCTGCGAAGGAAAGATCTCCTTTGAAAATTATTGCTGTTGATAAAGTAGATAAGGTCATATTGAAGTCTCCCAAACACTTTATTTATAGGGATGAGTATCTCAATCTTTAAAGATAAGTCCCCCTTTTTTGATTCTAAAGTCGGCTGTCCGACAAAAACTAAGCATGATTTACAGGATAATATCACAGAATAGGTAATTCCGTTTGGTTAGAGAACAATCGTGAGAGCTGTTTATATGAAATCCAACTTTGATGGGCAGCCAAAACTTTTATCGGACAACAGCAATAATTCTTTTTATTCCAAAAGAAACTTTGATCATGCTATTTTATATATAATTACAAAATAATTCTTTTTATATTTATTATTGATTTCAATTATGTTTTATCTTTCGTAATTCATCTATTGCTTAATAATATCATAATGATTCATTATGTCTTGCAGCTTATTTTTCGCTGTTCAAGACTATATATTTATTAACTATTTTACCATTTAATTTTATCCATGCTCATTGTATTAATTGGATATATATAATATTTATATTAAATTTGCATTAGATAATTAATACGAAATAACGATACTCTTTCTTATATTATTTATCACCATATAATTATTAATTTATGAATAAAATTAAGATTCTAACCAATAGTGTCCTAAACGTTTTTGACGAATAAAAAGAAAAGGGTAGGTTTGTATTGAACAAAAAAGAACAGCTCCAAGAGCTGTCACCAACCACCCTTTTCATGGCAAATATAACACTATTCGCAC
>NZ_JBHSGO010000037.1:0-21118 GCF_042654485.1 Falsiporphyromonas endometrii
TATCCTTCCTCCAACATATGCATGTAACGGAGACGATCATAATAACTATGCTTTCGTCTTTTCTTTTTGTTTGATTCCATAAATAAACCCCAAAAGTTTTGAGTCTAACTTTTGGGGTTCATATCAGACACAGCCCTTTTATCTTTACTTTTTCAAATATCCAAGGTACTTACCTCTCTTTGTAATCAGATTAGATGCTTTCCAATCCGTATGATCTAAAGAGTTTTTCGAATGGATAAAATGTTACCATTCAATGATAAGCATAAAAGACTTTTCATAGACCCATCTCTTCAATCAATCTATGACATCCACCATACTTGTCAATAATAAAGAGCAAATAACGAATGTCCAAGATGATCGATCTCTGATATTCAGGCAAGTACTCGATATCTCCTCCGACACCTTCCCAGTTTCTGTCAAAGTTTAGACCTACAAGCTCACCCTTACTATTCATTACCGGGCTGCCTGAGTTACCTCCGGTTGTGTGTGTAGTACAGCAGATATCCACCGGCATTTTACCATTTGCCATTGCATACTGACCATAATCTTTTGCTTCAAACAATTGCTTCAACTTAGGAGCCACATTATATTCCCAGTTGTTGGGATCTTCTTTTTCCATCACTCCGGTCAAAGTTGTTTGCGGACCATAATAAACATCATCTTTGGGAGAATAACCCTTCATCTGACCAAAAGTAAAACGAAGTGTAAGGTTGGCATCCGGCCAAATCTGATCTTCCGGAAGCATCTTCATCATACCGGCAATATAGACCTCCTGAGCTCTGGATAGAGGAGCATCAAACGGAGCTAACTGATTCTGAATAGATATATATTCATTGATCATGGATTGAGAGAACTGAAGGACAGGATCCTTTTCCAACTTTTCTGCCAAAGCACTATTAGACAACTTCATGGCCTCTTCAAAACGAGTCTTATTGACAAAGATCGAATTGCCATATACATACGATACATAGTTATCAATATTGCCACCAAACTTAGAATTGATAAGATTCAGTGCACTTGGCCAATCTTTAGAAGGAATCTCCTTGCAATATTCAGCAAGCATGGCCTTAGCTATCTCCTCATCCAAAACAGGTGAATAGTCCTTATTATAGAAATGGTCAAAAGCCTTACGAATCTCAGAACGAGCCTCTTCACCCTTGTTTTTCTTCAAAAGAGATACAACTTCAGACACCGGAAGTCTGCAACCGGTAATCTCAATACCATAAAACATAGTCTCATCAAGATATTTCAAACGTGTACGCAAGCCTTTACGTTCGCCGACGATCTTGGCTATCTCCTCAACTGCATTAGCATATCGATTGTCCCCCTGCTTCTTAGCCCAATCCAAAAGTTCATCCATCTGCTTTTCTTTGAATGCCTTCAAATTGCGCTTAGTAATAGCCCAGTTGGCTCCTTGAGCTCGCTTATATCCATTTTGAGAACTTGCATACTTTGCAGCATACATGATTTTAGTTTGAGGATCGGCAAGCATAGATCTCAGCATAATCTCCTGCCTGATACCCCTCATTTGGATACGGATATTATTGTCAATGGTACCCCACTCTTCCACCTCAGCAGGAGTAAAGAAATGATATGTATGACCGGGGAAGCCCATAATCATGGCATAGTCGCCTTCATTTAGCCCCTTGGTTGACACCTTAAACCATTTCTTGGGCTTAAGTGGAATATTGTCTGCAGAATAATCAGCAGGCTTACCATTCTTATCGGTGTATATACGGAATACTGAGAAGTCGCCCGAATGACGAGGCCATGCCCAATTGTCTGTATCCTCACCATACTTACCTATTGTGCTGGGGGGAGCACCAACAAAACGAACGTCTGTATAAACAAGTTGCTTAAACATCAAATACTGATTGCCTCCATAGAAAGCCTTGATAAGATATCTCACACCTTGCTCTTTCATAGCCTTCTTACCTACAATCTTAGGAACCAAAGAGGTCAGATATTTAGGTGAAAGATAATCCATCGAATTAGGATCTTTGATTTTCTTAAGCTCCTTCTTTACCTGTTTAGTCACATCCGTGATCTGGTCAATGGTAATCACTTCAAGACCGGGACAAGCAAGCTCATCTTTTTGAGTCATCGCCCAAAAGCCATCTTTAAGATAATTGTGTTCAAGAGAGCTATGAGCCTGGATCTGATCATAACCACAGTGGTGGTTGGTAAGTATTAGACCTTGATTGGAAACAATAGCTCCTGTACAACCTCCATCAAACATAATCACGGCATCCTTAATGGAAGAGCCATCGGGATTGTAAAGATCGAGGGCATTTAGCTCAAGCCCTTTAGCTTTCATAGCCTGGTACTTCGCCTGCATCTGTTGCATAAGCCACATACCTCCATCAGCAGAAGCTGTGAAGATGGCAAGGCATAGCATTACCGGCATCAAAAAGAATTTCTTCATAATAATGTTATTTAAATTGTATGATTTATCAGATAAGAATTATAATACCTCGGATCGCCAGTCACTTCACGACCAACCCATAGAGGAAGATCCACTGACTCAGACTCATCGGATAGCTCAACCTCAGCCAAGACAAGCCCTTCATGTCGACCATGAAAAACATCCACTTCCCATGTATGCCCCTTATACGGAATCAAAAGACGCTCCTTAATAATGCACTCATTAGGACACATCTTAATCATTCTCTCAGCATCGGACAAAGGTATCTCGTATTCAAACTCTTCCCTTGACATACCGGACTCCGAAGAGGCTCCCTTGATGGTCAGATAAGACTTATCGCCACGAATCCGAATGCGTACGGCACAAGTCGAATCAGCACGAAGATAAGCCTGTTTGATCAGAGAACGATCTGAAGGAGTGGGAACCAACTGTAGATCAGCTATCAGAAACTTACGTTCGATCTCCATACCTCAGCGGATTGTTACCATAGTCGCACCAAACCCATATTCACGGAATGAGGCATCCTGAAAAGAGTAGTTCTTATACTTATGCTTAAGCTCTTTCTCAATGGCCTTTCTCAAAACGCCCTCGCCTTTGCCATGTATAAAAACAATCTTACAGCCTTTATCCTTCTTATGCTCTTCAAGTACCTTATGAAAATAGTTGATCTGATAATCTAAGATATCTTTAGGCTCCATGCCGGCTGTAGTCTCTAATAGTTCATGAGCATGAAGATCAATCTCAATAGGAGCATCGATCTTTTTGCGACGTGCCGCTTGTGGCTTCTTGCTTCGCTTGCTATCCAAATGAACCTTGGCATTCATAGCCTCCTGCAAATCATCAGAAGTAACGATAACAGACTTAAAAGCCTTATCTTTTTCAACAACAGGATAGACAATAGCTCCTTCGTCGAAAAAAACATTTTCTTGGAAAGCATGCAACTTAAAGAATCGAGTGATATCCAAACGAATCTCTACGGTAAGTGCCGGCTTAAGTTCAAACCGCTCATTCTGCTTAAATGTCAGCAAACTGAGTGCAACATCCTCCAAATCATTCAATTCAGAAGAGCTAAACTCATCCATAAAAATCTTGGAATTTGCTTCGAGGACACCAGCTGCCCGCAATCGCCAGCCATCCCCATCTTTCGACATATAAGAGAAACTCAACATATAATTAGAGTCGTTGATAAGGTAACTCTCATAAGGCTCTTGACCCAACTTCGTCTCATCGACAGGCAAAAAGGCCAAATAAACATTCAACTGATCATTGCGCAACATAGGGACTGTGGATCGGTAGGTAGGCATGATAAGGTCATCAGGTGTTTCCACAATCTCCGTACCTACAGACTCAACTACCGGCTTCTCATTCTGAGTATCGTCAGCAGTCTTGCTATTACGAGATGAGATAACCGGAGGAGTATAAGCCGGGATAAAACCAGCCTTCTCTCCAACGACAACACATTCACTTACAGGGGTAGGAATTTCAAAACCATCTTGATCCTCAACATAGGCAATCTTACCCTCAATCCTTAATACTCGCCCACCGCCCTCGGCATTCAGAAAACGAATCTTATCTCCTATCTTTAATTGACTTGACATAGTTTTTTGCTTTTAGACTCCAAAGATACCTCAAAGTAAAGAGTTACACCAATAACACAAATCAGAATAACCACCAACAAGACTGCCAAGAATCAAATCAAAAACTGTTTAAATTTGATTGAAAAATAATCTTACATATGATATTAATTTATTGTGTATCTGTATATTAATTAGAACATTATTTGCAACTCTATGGGTAACAAACAATTATAGTTATGAAACAACATTCAACAAACCCTATTGATAAACAGTGACAAGTTATCGATATAATCATACATCTACTTGAAAGGAAGCGAAAATATTCTCTCAGAAATATCCTGAATGCGATTCAGTATCTTCTCAAAACAAACTGTCAGTAGCGTATGATTTCCAAGGATTTCACACCTTATCAAAGCATATATTACTATTTCTGCAAAAGGAAAAATGAAGGCATCGTGGAAGAATTCCTTAATAAACTTCGCTCCTTGGATCGTATCACCTGCGTCAGCAACAAAATCCCGCCATAATGATTATAGATTCACGAAGCGTCAAGATTTCACTTTATGAAGATTCAGTACGAGGACTTGACAAAAACAAAAGGGTTAAGAGCAAAAATAGCATATCGATGTCAAACTCAAGGTTATCTGATTTCCGCAACTACGATGAAGTTAATATTCAAGATAATAAGAGTACTCCGAAAATTATTTAACCCAAATGTGTGGGTAGAACATCTGATTAACATCTATGTTCAAATATTGTAAGCCACTTGAACCTTTATATATACCAAAATGGTGATGTTTAATTTAGCTTACAACAATTATTTTATAAGTTTATAAAGCAATGACATATAATGTACTAAAAGAGATAATTCCTAATAAAAGTCATTATAATTTGCCATCTAATCACAAATATGGGTTGAAAAATTGTCTTGCAAATTTCTCTGTTTTACAAAAATTCTTTCAGATGATTGCTATTGAGAAAACCTTGCCGATTTGGTTCTCTCCAAATACAACTGGGAGATTGAAGTCGTTCTTAGACCTAACAAATGTCAATTAAGGTTCAAGGTTATCGCAAAACACCAAATCGTGGAAAGAACATTTGCATAGCCAAAAACTTCAGAGTGCGGCTGACAATTGCATACAATTTCTATACTGCAATTACAGAGGCTATGGTTCAACTTGCTTTTTGCAAAATCTTACTTAATCCCAAAAATGTCGATAGAACATCGGAGTATCACATACATTCAAATATTCAAAGCCCTTTTTCTCTTTATCACATCTCATCAAAATGGTGGAGAAATTTAGTAGATAAGAATCATTTTATAAGATTATAAAACAATGATATATAATATATTAAGAGCAATAATCTCTAATGACGGTCATTAGAATCTGCCATCTAACGACAAATCTGGATTAATAAGTTTCTCTCGGTTGTTTTTTAAACAACTTCTAAAATTTCTACCATTGTAGGTCTTATTTGCTTATTATGATTTATCGTTTCATATTAATAAATATTGACTACATTTGTAAAACAACAGATTTACTTACTTAGCCTCTATATCAACTCCATTGATATTTCTTCTGTAAGTATATTTAATTACTAATCAAAAAACAATATGAAAATTAAAAACTACTTAACATGGAGCTTGGTAGCTCTACTATTATTTAACATTCCATCATTTGGTGCCTCTCACCTATCTTCTGTTGAGAATGATGTCTATTTTGCAAAAGTTACAACAACAAAAAGAACAAAGGCAACTAGCAATCGAAGTAAGTTTACACTTTATGTATCAGTAGTTTCACCATCTTCTATAATCGTTGATTGGGGTGATACAAAGATTGATACGATTCAAATTGATAAGACAAGTCCTAATGATCCACAATTGATCAGACGCCATTTCCAAGATGGGAAGAAGATACATACCGTGACGATAAAAGGTGAAAAGATTAATTCTTTTAAATCATCTTCACAATCAATAAGCAGTATTGAATTTGAAGATGCAAAAGAACTCGAAACGCTTACACTTAATAATGAGGCAATTACCTCTCTTGATTTAAGTATGTGTAATAAACTTGTTTCTGTGGATTGTAGCAAAAATAAATTATCGGAATTAACTATTCCGAATACGGTCTTAAAATTAAATTGTAGTAACAATTTATTATCTTTTGGTAATCTACCGCCAATAAATCCTGGCATGAAGATAGAAGATTATTCATATGAATCACAAGGTGAATGGATTATACCAACTGAAAGAATAAATAAAAACATTGTTAACCTTTCTTCGGAAACAAATATAAAAGGTGTTTCGAATAAGGAAGAGAAAACTCTTTACTCATGGATAGATTCTGAAGGTAACATTATACCATCCACAAGCTATACAGAGGAAAATGGGATATTTATTTTTAAAAAAATCCCCGAAACAAAAGTTAAATGTCAACTAAAGTCTTTGGCATTCCCTTCTCTAACAATTGAGACGGCACCGATATCGATTGAAAGTGGCAGCAGTACAGATAATTCTGAGACATATAGATTTGGATATAGTTATGGCGAACCTTCAAAAAAAGGCTCTGAAAAGGCTGGAGGTTCTATCTTTTATGCTGCAGGACCATTGTTCCTCAATGATATGCTATCAGATTTCAAAGGTGATAAAGCAGTAGGTCTTAGAGTATATCTCCATCAACCTTATCAGAAAGCCAAAGTATTTCTCCGAAATGGAATTGATAAAAAGAAAGGTTTTTTAGCTCAGAAGGAAGTTGACCTTAAGCAAGGATGGAATGATATATATTTTGATTCACCAGTTGAACTACCTCAAGATTCTCTCTTAGCTGCTTATTTTATCAAAACTTCAAATAAGAATGATATTGTCCTAGCCGGAGATTATAGTGTTAGAGATAAAAATGATTTATGGGAAATGATTCAGGACGCGAATGAGACTTCTAATCCGAGTGCAGATTTTTATGAAGGAACTTGGATTAATTCTTCAAAAGTCCTTCCTGCAGCTCCAGTACAAATCTTGTTAAAGGGAGATGAAAGTCATTTTATAAATCGTTTGACTGTAGTTGGCTTCTATCCACCTTTTTATGGAGAAATGGACAACCAAGGATATGTCAATGTTCCTATATTACTTGCAAATATGGGGTTGAATAAAATAGAGACTGTTTCAATTACCTATTCATTTGATAATAATGAACCTGTTGAAGTGTCTGTACCTGTTAATCTAGAAGCATATGGTAGAAGTTCAAAAGAGGAGGGGGGACATCCGATTTTAAAAATACCATATTCAGATACAAATCGTCATTTAGTATCATTATCTATGAATAAGTTAAATGGAAATGCAAGTGTTGTTATTAAAAATCCAAAATGGAGTCAGCTTACACAAGGTTATCATAGTGCTAATGTTTATCCTCGAACGGTTTTGATAGAAGGACTAATGTCTGAAAATGATCCATTTAGCGCAAATGCAGAAAAAACTCTAACTTCCTTATTAAATCCAAAGAATTGGCATGGAAAAAATGTTGCAAGAATGGATTATCATTACAGCCTCGCAGATAGAAATGATATGTATGCATTGCCAGAAATATTCTTTAACGATGCAGTCGGTCATCTTGCAATTATGGATAATTCAGATAATGCAACAATTGTTCCATCGCTAATGGTTGACAGAGATATTATGACTTCATATGCTCAAATTCTTTATAAGGGTTCACCTTTTTTACCAGTATTAAATTATTCAACTCTTTCAAACCTTCTTATGTACGATGCTTTTGCAGCCCCTGGTTTTGCGGAAATATCTCTTTTCCAGAAAAGAGGAGAAGTAGAGCAATCAACTTCTTTTGATATAGAAGGAGTTATTTCAAAAGATGTTGTAAATAAAAAAGACTTGTGTGTAACTGTCGCAATTGTAGAGAGAGATTTGATAGGCAGCCAGATGATATTTGATACATTTTCTAATGAAGTAGTTACAAATAATGCGTTCATTCATGCACCTACAATTAGGACTTTTATTTCTAATCCATCAGGAGATAAGATTGACTTAAATGATAAAAATGAATTCAAACTATCGTTTAAAAACGTAAGACTGGATGGGTTTAAGAAAGAAAAGTGTTCTATTATTGCTTTTGTTCATCATTATAATAAAGAATCTATACTGGGTAATGAAGTATTGAATACGACAATCGTCACTGTAGATGATAGTAAATTTGTTCCAACTTCAAATGAAAAAATCTGTACTGATAAGGTGACAGCATATATTGATTATAATGGAACATTAATTATTAATGGTGAGTACAAAAAAGCCTTTCTCTATGATTTAAATGGAATAGAAATTTCACAAAAGGATATTTGTAAAGGTAATTATGTTCTTAAAATCATAACAACAAATAATGATGTTATAATTAGAAAAATAAGATTCTAATTGTTATTGGTAAATGTAATCTTTATAGAGGTTAGATTTTAAAAACAATATGTGAGAAAAGCACGGAATTCAAAAGAGTTTCGTGCTTTTTTGTTCATCTGACATAGACATAATCAAATGGGCTGATACTACCAATGGTAGTGCCTTATCAGAGTGTCTGTTTATCTTCCAAAGTAGATTTAAGAACACTTGATTAAAGACTCTATTTATTGGTATTTAAAAATTATTATAGAGTACAATGAGGCATCTCAATCATAGCTTTGATACGGTTGAGATGCCTCATTTTTTAATTATTATATCTAATAAAAATTATTGCTGTTGTATAATGGTGTCTTTCAGTATCTGATACTTCAGATTCTTCTTAGTCTTGGTTACATACATAATCTCTTTTTGAGTCATCTGCTCAAACTTTTCATAATTTATATAGTATCAATTGCGATAATATCTCCTTTACTCAAGGAGGAAGGCTTGAGCATAAAGAAGTCATTGGTAACTGCAGATGTAAATCCGATATCGGAGGGAACCCCTTCATTGGCCTGTATGACGGTAGGCACTTTTATTCCGCCTTTCTTTTTCCCAGTCTTCTGATGACGTCCGACACCCTTGACAATCAAGTTGGGAAACAAAGAGATGGTGGTGGAGTCTATTATTCTCAACCTCCTCATCCGGACCAGCTCTTTACCACCATGCGGTCGCCTGTCCGATAATAATTGATTGTGATAAGTCGCGTACAAATCATGGTATATCGCCTCGAAAATCCTCTCCACACGTCGTCTGTTGGCGTCGGAAAGTGTATTTGAGAGGTCATTGTAAAGATGCCGAGATGTTGCAACTTTCTCGCTTAGGCCTGTAAGGATGCAGTTATTTCCTGAAAGGAGTCAAATCGCATGATGACGCCATAGAGCATCACCACAAGGTGTGTCCATGCATCAAATCGTTTGATGTAACGTTCTCCGCTCTACCTGCGGCTTATAAAAAAGATCTTTTCTTTGTTAAGGAATTTTACCACCTGACTAAAGAATGGCTGTCCGAGAAATGAATACTTTTGTGCATTGTCTTACTTGTAAGTTGATATGATAAAGATAAGACAATTGGGGCTGAGCCCTATGAAGGTATTTCAGCCCCTTATTTTTTGTTTCGTGAATATTTTTATAAGACAGCAATATATTTTGAATTGTATTATGTGAATATTAATCGTTTTAAACCGGAAGAGAAGCGTGTGTTTATTACTCAAATCATAGGTGATTTAGCTAAATAATGTTAAATATTTAGGCTCGTTTTTAGCTTCAAAAACAGCCTTTTTGTGAATTAGAAAGAGGCTTATTCTCTATATTAGTTATAGGCAATAGGACGGTTTCGTCCTATTGTAATGTTAATATATGTATATACTGCTTTTTGATGACAAATTTGCGGCTTAAAAATAGCTTTTAGGCTGCTTTTTTTGGAAGGTCGCGCGACTTGCAATCTGTTCTCGCGCTACTTTGAACCTAACCTCGCGCGAGGTTGCACCTGAAGTAGCGCGACTTTGCATGTCAAGGTCGCGCGAGATCAGATCTAAAGTCGCGCGAGAATGGATTGCTTCTCGCGCGAGCTTATTTGTTAAAATAGCGCATAAAAAAGCCCGTTTCGTACTATAAAACAGGCAAAGTTGTTAGGAAGGTCAGTTGACCCTAACCCTCGGAATTGAGATTTTGTGATTGAATGAGTGTTATTTGAGTAGCTTTTTGACTAAGATCCATAGTAATATTATTTAACACATTGGAGGCTTTCGAAACGAGCTTCACAGCGCATTGAGAAAGTACATTCTTGAGGTTGTAATTGACACTTAATGAGGCATCAATTTGATCCCCATTAATAAGACATATCTTACCCTCTCGGAGGGATGCCCCTCCAAGCGAAATGATCATCAAAAGTATGGTAAGTAATATGCTTATCTCCATGGATCTTTTTATTTATCAAAGACTAAGATACCAAAAAAGGTTCTCTTTTGCAATGTGACCTATATGAAAATAGATTTGAGGTAAGGTTGAAGCTCTTCTTTTTTGCTTAGGGCTATTCACTGTATTTCGTTATCGATACCTCTTCAATCGTAGTTGATATATTTCTATCATTGCTGTCCGATAAAAGTTGGAAATGACATATTAAGGATGGGGCTGTGTCAAAATTCCATTTGGCGCAGCCCTTTCTGTTTTTTGAAAAAAGTTTCAACTTTCTTTATATAAGTCTTTTCCATATCATGAATAACAGTTATCTTTATGGTAAACAAATAGTTATGTNATAAAACGGGGAAAGTCGGAAAAAGGTCAGTTGACCCTAACCCTCGGAATTGAGATTTTGTGGTTGAATGAGTGTTTTTTGAGTAGCTTTTTGGATAAGATCCATAGCAATATTATTTAACATATAGAAGGCTTTCGGAACGAGCTTCACAGCGCATTGAGAAAGTACATTCTTGAGGTTGTAATTGACACTTAAAGAGGCATCAATTTGATCCTCATTAATAAGACATATCTTACCCTCTCGGAGGGATGTCCCTCCAAGCGAAATGATTATCAAAAGTATGGTAAGTAATATGCTTATCTCCATGGATCTTTTTATTTATCAATGACTAAGGTACCAAAAAATGATCTCTTTTGCAATGTGACCCGTATGAAAATAGATTTAAGGTAAGGTTGGAGCTTATCCACTATAAGGTTCATTCACAAGATGGAATAAAGGGCAAGTCTCATTAGAATATGCCCTCTAATAGCAAATCTTTGAGTTTATCCGATAGTAGCTTAATCTTCAATCATATGACTATCAAAAGGATAACTATTCTTAGATCCTTGGTAATAGATTGAAGAAGTATTTTGCCTATAAGATATAAACAGAAGCGGGCTGCGCTGAATCTTTATAGATTCTTTGCGCAGTCCGCTTTATGTATTTATCTAATTAAAGGATACTAATTACTTAGAACCTTCAACTACGATATTGTCCAATCTGATACCTCCGTTAGTGATACCTGTCTGTGCAGCAGTAAATTCGATTGTGATAGTTTCACCTTCTACGTTTCCTACTTCAGCAGTGAAGTCAGAGAATACATTTTGTCCACCAAAAGCATCCGGACCACTAATCTTAGCAAGCTTATCGTTTACTTTGATTGAGAAGACAGCGGGAGTAACACCATCTGTACCAGTTCCGTTTGATGCAAGAGAAAACTTTATGGTTAAGTTTTTATTGTATCCCTTTGTAGGAATATTGTTCATCTTAAACCAGTTGTCATATTTAGCACCAAACCAGATGTGTCCATCCATTTTGGAGGTATTTCTGAGTGCACCTTTGTCAAAAGATACTGTATAGTCGGCTCCTTCGAAGTCAACATAGTTTTTATAGATTTCTGAAAACTTCCATTCTTGAGGCTTCTTTCCTTCAACTTTTTCACCAACTCCTAATTTTGAGAATGCCTCCTTAACTATGACAGCTGTTTCTCCCGGCTGAGGAGTTGGTTCGTCTTGCTTAGCAGCTTGGTGGATATTGATAACAAGCTCTTTGCCGGTAGCGCGCAATTCTGTCACAGACTTGATTGTAATCTTAGCAGAACGTTCAGCACCTGTATTCTCTTCAATGTTGATTGTGAGATCCTTTTCTCCTTCACCTTGCTTAAGGTCTGTTGTAGCCCATTCAGCAGAAGAAGCTACAGTCCATTTACCGGTAGTTGAGATTTTAACCACTTTTTTTGCAGCTTCGTTGGTTGCGAGGTCGATATTGAGCTGTCCGTCTTCAATTGTGATATCAGCCGGTTCGTCTGTTGTTTCTCCCTCACCGGGGGTTAGGTCATGATTTCCTCCATCTACAACATCCCAATTTTCGATTGTACCATTTGGGTTGACTACAACAATATCTCCATTTCCTTTTAGGTTTATGTTATAGACATACATCTTACCTGCTTCATATTGATTTGTCGTAGCATCAAATTTATATGTATGGCTGTTAGCCTTGAATATAAAATGTTTAGAAGTAGAATTTGGGATAATGATTGCTTCACATTTGCTTCCGTTGGCAAGAGCCTTGATGTTTTCACTTCCTTCTACATTGGTCAAAGTTCCGTTTGCAAGATTGAATTTAGCTTTTGATTCGAATCCTATAAGTTCCAAAGAAAGTCCATCCAATCTACCTTCATCAGAGGTTACATTGAAAACCAACTTAGAAAGCATATGCTTGAAGTTTAGTTTGATGTTTTCTCTTGGAGTGGATGCTTTTACACCTTTAAGGTTGTTCGAATACAATAAGTCGATATTGCTTTGTTCAGATTGATCTTGAACATTCACGTTGTAGATATTACCACTCAATAGGTTTGTTGTGTACGGGTAATATGAAATGATGTCCACTGCTTGGTCTGACTCAGGGAAGATAACTTGATTTTCTGTATTCTTCGCTGTGAAATTGCCACTTCCATCAGTTGTGACGTAGTTTTTGTTTGATGCAAGTACATTGGTTGTTTGAGACAATGATACTCCGCTGTTAGTCATAAATACACCTATCTCATCGTTGCTTGTCCATTTGTCGTCTGTTGCACGAACAAGAGGCTTGATGTTTGTTTCGAACTGCACGGGATTGGTGCCAAAGCCCTCGTCAAAAGAGGGGCTTTCTGTTTCTTTTGAGCATCCGGTCATAGCCAGCAATACTACTGCTGCAATTGACCATTTTGTTGTTTTAAACATAGTAGTTGTTTTGAAAATTGTATGAAATAATTGTAATGTCAAAATTACCAATGGGTCATTTTATTTGAGTTTTTAAAGCTGTCCGGAATATTTGGGAAGAACTTAAATCCGGTATAACTTTCAAGTTGTTTGACCGTTATGAGATAGTTATTATAGTCGTTTCTACCTATCCCGGCCATGTTTGGTAAAACAAAAGCCATTGTCTCAAATCCACCGTCTTTTGTTCGT
Source organism: Falsiporphyromonas endometrii (assembly GCF_042654485.1). Classification (NCBI taxonomy): domain Bacteria; kingdom Pseudomonadati; phylum Bacteroidota; class Bacteroidia; order Bacteroidales; family Porphyromonadaceae; genus Falsiporphyromonas; species Falsiporphyromonas endometrii. Next base: position 13,342 of record NZ_JBHSGO010000037.1, read on the forward strand.
ATTGCCAGAGCTTTATAATAATATGAAGGTACGGTGACTACTTTTCCATTAGCGTCTTTTACTGTTGGAAGTTTGGTTTTTGGCATATTGGGATAGCTGCCAATCTCAGCTCCTGTCACCACATAGAGGGTGTCCAGACCCACTCCTTTGAGTGATTTTTGATATGCTCTTACTTTTGATTCCAATTCCTGCCATACACCTTGATTTAGGTTTGAACTCTGAGCTGTACAATTTGCAGAAACGAAGGTTGTCCTATTGTATTCCAAGTTTTTTAGTCTGTCAGCAGAGGGTAGCTGATGGCCTCTGTCACATCTCATGCCATTAGAACTGTATCCTCTGTCCCAAACATTGTCTTGCCATTTGATTCCCAAGGCATAATCGTAATGCCAAGGATCCGGTTTAGGTCTTTTGGTCGTCCCCAGATAATAGCTATGAAGAGGGTACGCTACCCATTTAGCTATCTTGAGGTTCTTATCAAAGAGATATGAGTAGTTCCTAACATTCTTATTTTCTCTTGGGTTGTTGTTATTGTCCAGCGGTTCATAATGATTGATCAATACATAATTGCTCGCTTCAGATATGGCAGGTATCTCCAGACATGCAGAATATTTTGAGGGAGAGGGTTGCTCTGAATCGCCATTGAAGTTGTAATTGAAATTATACTTCTTCCCTTTTTGACATTGAGAAAGTTTGGTACGAATACTCTTTTGTTGTCCGTTTAACTCAAAATTGAAGCTTATTTGTTGTTCAAGATTGTTGGGGATTATATAAGCAGAAAAATGTATGATACCTCTATTATTAGTGCCATTAATCTTTATATCTTTTGTCTGGCATTGTTCAAACTTTTGGGTTAAGCCATTTAGTTTTCCCTCTGCAAAAGCACCTGAAATAGTGATTGGTATAAGGCTTGTTTTTGAAGTTGCATCTGTAATCGTAACATCTAAAATGGATAGCTGATGTTCGAAGTACATCTGTATTGCTTCATTGGAATAATTGACTTTTGTTTTAGCAAGCATTAGGTCATAATCTTTTCCACTATTTTGATTTGTAAGATTGACATTGATTCTGTCGTTATCCATATTTGGCGTATATGGATAATAGGCAGATACGATGATAGCTTCACCCTGGTCAACCTTTACCTTGGAGTTTGTTTGAGCAAACATGTGAAGATAAAATGTTGATAAATTGCTATACTCCACATTTGAATAAAGTAGCTTAGAAGATAATGAGTCAGAAATGAAGACACCAATCTTGTCCCCCTTACTCCAGTTCTCCTTGTTAATTCCTTGAGTACTGCTGTCCATCCCGGCAGCAATAGTGATACTACTTACAGTTGCCTGCGAGTTGTTCTCATGCTCTTGTTTTTTATCATCTTTGTTACAACTGACAAAGGTTACAACAAAGACCAGCAATGAGAGTATTCTAAACCTTTTACAGGATACCATATTTAATTGTTATAAAATGGTTTTTTGTTTTACCTATCTATAAAAATCTTGCAACACCTCTTTTTGAAGTTGTTTTCTACAAAAAGGGTGTTACGAACAAAGGTGCATAAAATAAGTTGGAAAAATATATTTTGAGACTTTGTATTAGTCATGTCTTTTCCTTTTCAATGGAGCGATATTTGTGTAAATGCCTTATTGAACGCTATTAGAGGAAAAACAAAATCTTATGTATTTGTCTGGCATTTGTGCAGAATTTTTGAGATGTAGGTGCCTCTTTGCTATTCTTTTCGATTTCAAAAAGATTCTCTATTAAGAAAAAGCTGCCTATCTCTTTTCTTATTTCTTTACAATTTTGTTGCCTGCAATTGCTCTACCAGCCCTTCATTGTCGTAGAGTTTTTAGCATTTTGTGGAATACCGGGGAAGAATTTAAATCCGGTATATTTCTCAAGTTGATTCACACTAATCCTATATTTGTTGTAATCTTTTTTCTTGATATTAGGGTCATTAGGGAGGATAAAAGCCATGGTCTCGAACCCTCCTCCTTTGGTTCGGATAGCCAGAGCTTTGTAATAATAAGTGGGTACAGCTACTTGGTGCCCATTGGCATCTTTTACAATGGGCTGCTCAACTTGTGGCATCCCCGGATATTGTCCCAATCCGGCTCCGGTAACGACATAGAGGGTGTCCAGTCCGACTCCGCTAAGGGTGCTTTGGTATGAGCGGACTCTTCTTTCCAATCCTTCCCATACTCCGCGATTGAAATAGGCAAACTGAGCTGTACAATTGGCTGAAGTGAATGTTGTGCGGTTGTATGCTTCATTGCGAGTTCTATCTGCAGAAGGCAATTGGTGTCCTCTATCGCATTTGGTGGCCGAAGATTGATAACCTCTTGATACATTATTTTGAAAATGTTCTCCAAGTGTGTAATCATAATGCCATGGATCTTTTCTTGTTTTTCTTGAGAAGTCACCTAAATAGTATTGGTGAAGAGGGTAGGCAACCCATAATGCCATTTTATGTTTTGTATCATATAGATAGGTGTAGTTTCTGACGTTTGGGTTTTCTTTGGAGTCGTTGGTATCTTCCAATGGTTCGTAATGTCTTATCAGTTTGTAGTTTGAAGCTGTTGGAACTACCGGGATTTCGAGATAGCTAATCTGATCTACTACAAAATGATCTCCTTTGAGCTTAAGGGTAAGGGTGTATTTTTTCCCTGCTTCAAATGATTGACTTGGTATTTTACATGTTCTTGTTTTTCCGTCAATTCGAATAAGAAGGTTGAGTTCGGTTTTTTTGTGATTAGGAATAATGTTGGCAGCTATGTGTACTACCTTTTTGGGTTTATAGATACCTGCTTCTATGGGAGTGGAACTTTCAATATCTTTAAATTGATTGTCTAAGAGGTCAAAATAACCTTTGGCTTGAGCCCCCTTGATCGTTGCTGAAATCTTGTCTTCAGGCGATACTCCGTCTACAATAAAGTCAAGAGCTGTCAGTCTATGTTTGAATAATAATCGATAGCCATCAGCAGAGGATGTGGTTGCTGTCAGAAGCTCTCTACTTTTTCCATCGCTTTGATTGGTTAAATCTATATCGAGTATTCCGTCTTGAGGCATGTCCTCTCTGTAGGGATAGTATGCCGATATGGTAAGATCTTCATGTTCGTCTGTCAATAAAATATCATCGGGTTGGTTTGTTGTAAAGAGTTCATGCTCATCCTTGTTGTTTGTAAATTGTGCATTGTTGAGCAGCATTTTACCCGATTGCTCTTTAATGAAGACACCGATAGACTCTTTCCCTCTAAGCTTATAACTTCTAAATGATTGACTTCCTTCATCAAAGTTTACTATAAATTTGATGGAGTCAGGAACATAAATGTCAGTTGTATCTACTTGAAAATTTATGTTACTTCTTATATTGTTGCAAGAGGTGATCCCCAGTGCCACGAAGGCTATGATTACCGATATATATTTGCTGTACTTCATTGTATCTGTTGTTCTCTTTTTACAAAGGTGATGAAAAAATATGATTGTCGAGGTAGATAGCTTGTTATAGTTTTAGGTTCAAAACAACTTCATAAATGCCACCTTCTTTCTATCGACATAGTGTGGCTTAAGAGTCAAATTGGCTAATCTCCTTCTCAAATGGTTTGAAGAGATTCCGGGGTTAATTGTACAGCTTATTTCTTTAATGTAATTTCATACTATATCATTTGGAATTCATTTATGTAGAGTATAAAATATCTTTTAAACAATAATAATTAAAATCATGAGTGATGTAAAAAAGACCTTGCCTATAATAGGTGTTTATAAGGAAAACTTTCGTTCGTTTTATTCGGTAAAGTATAAAAATGAAGAATATCAAGTGAGAATGCTTGAGTATCAAAAAGGTCGGCCCATACCGGAAACCTTAAATTGTATGGTTAAAAGTAATGGAGATCAGATAGATATAACACAAGATTTGGAGTATGCGATAAAAGAATTGTATAAAGTGGGAAAAGAATACTCGTGTTTCAAAGTAAGGGATAAGCAGGGTTCTTATTACGATGTTGTAGATCCAAATGGTTTAAGATTTAGATTGACAGAATATGGTGATTGCCAGCTTAGTATGGGACAATATATTACTGCTAAAGTTTTATCTATAAGGCAAGTCAGAGTCTGTTTGAAACTTATTAACGATGTTAATCAGCGAACAAAACTTCCTTATTATACGATTGAGCAATTAGAATCATTGATGGGGCAGTCAAAGGGCTATTTATCCGTTTTAGCTCATATGCTTAATGAGAGCCCTAATCTTGAACAAGCCAAAGAACTCTACCAATCTAAAGATGGCCTGTGGATTTTAGAGGCTATTTCTGAGATTGATTATACACTTTTACGAAGGGAAAGTCTGACCGAAGACAACAAAGGATTGGTTGAAATATTCGGACCTCTGTGTATATATGTAATTGAAGGATCTGATATTCTCAATCATATTGATCCTGATGATAGAAGACAAAAAATCAATGAGTTTACATCTATAGCTGAGCATGCTGAAGATTTTGGAGAAGCATATAAATTGTTTGAGAGGGGAGAAGCTCAATCATATGTGGAGCAGCAACTTACCAATCTTAAGAAATCTGAGAATCTGTACCGTCCCGAGAGTAAACTTCGTATAATGATGAGCCTGTTTAACCTTGATGAAAAGGTAAGAACGGAGATGATGGATCAGATCTTTGACATTATCATCAATGGTAAAAATAAAGCTAACTGGAAAGCTGAGCCTTTTAGGTCTGCCTTTGTTAATTTGCTTGAGATATTTATATCTGAATATCGCATTAAGTCTGTGCGTACCACAGGAATAGATCTTATACATAAAGAGATTATAGCTATTGCCATACAGCAACTTTTATCCAATGAAAATGATCAAATAGACAGAAGACTAAACCGTGCCACTTTTTATCGGCTCTTGGCCTATATTCAGCGTCATTATTCTCAAGATATGTTGGATGATGCGTTTAATTGTCTATTCACTAAATACGATAGTCGTGTTGAATATGAATGGGAAGATTTGAATGCATTAGCTGTTTTGTATACAAAAGTTGGTAATTCTCCTTATCGTAGTCAAAACATGCTTGAGAGTTTTCAGCGGATGAAATACAAACGCGATCACTTAGAATTGATTGTAGATAGAAAGCATATTGAGCTTAGGCATGATCTTGGAAGCAAAGAAGTTAACCCTGGTAATTTGCTTCCATGGAAAGTTATGACCATCAGTACAATCAATCAGGTTAGCAATAAGGTCAAGAATTGTGATAATGCTCATGAAGTGTCAAAATTTTGGAAGGATGTATCAGAGGAGTTGTGGAATACACAAACCATTCAACCGCAGAAGTATGAGCCTTTTGTAGGTGATCGAGTTACTATAAAGATAACCGGTGAAAGTGATGATTATCAATATCTGTTTTGTGAAATTGTTAGCGATAAGTATCAGGGAAAAGGTTGGTTGAATATTGTGGATGCCTCTATGTATCTGAGTGGAGGGAGAGGTAGCAATATCAATCTGTTTTTGGATGATGATGGTGCTCCCTTTTTAGTTGAAGGTACGGTAATAGAGGAGCCTGATAAATACGATGAGATGGAGTTTTCTTTGCTTGACGTGATTGATGAGTATGTCGATGTGACTTATGATGCTGATGATGAGTTTGATTGTCTTATTCTTTCCTTCTTTTCAGATAAAGATACCGATACCAACTATGCTATCGGTGTATCTTCCAATGGTGTGTCTTGTCGAGTGATACCACAAGAAGGTGTTGTCTTGTCTACTTCTGATGTCATTAGAGTAAAGTATTCATCTTACAAAATCAATGGTCAGTTAGAGTGTACTTATGTGCGTCGCTCAGATGTTAAGTTTTCGGTAGCTGATGCCTTTCGTAACCTTATGAAGAATCTTAGTCTTGAAGAGTCTATGGAGGAGGATATTGTGGAAGATCCGATGGACGAAAAGGTAATGAGAGAGATCATAGGTATCTTAGATCGTCAGTCAGCTATCTATGAGTCTCGTGGACAATCCTACAGTTGCTTGGCTGTGGCTTCTATATTGGGATATTTGATAGGGGATAAAGAGGTGTACAATTACTACGAGAAACGGAAAGAGATCATTTTGGCCACAGAGGAATATGAACGCAATGGTTATGTAGACGACGAGCGATTGGAGAAGCTTTTGTCTTCTTTGGGCGATGACTTGGTCAATAGTGATTACCTTATCAATGAAGCTGTTACAAAGTTTACGATTTTGCAATCCCTTAAACATAAAGAGAATGTCAAGACTTTGTTCGAAATAAGTGAGAAGTCTTCCAATCCCTCTATTGTCAAGTCAGCTCACTTGGCAATAGCTATATTGCTGACCGATCGCTTTGAAATCCCTAATGTCTCAAAACAACTTCAGGATAAGCTCAACGAACAGATGGGCATTAAGGTAATGAAATCAACGCTTAAGGATTATGGAATAGAAAGTCAAACTATTGAATTTAAGACTTCGGTAGTCTTCCCTCCCGACAACAATATGCAACCGCAACCTCTTGTACAAGGGGATAATATCTTACGGGTTGTTTGTGGTTTCTTAAATAGTGACAATGGTGGTACTTTGTATATAGGTGTCAATAACTATGGAGCAGCCTGTGGTGTCGACTCTGATTTGAAGTACCTAAAGAAAGATAAGGATGGCTATGGAAGGTACATTCATAATATGATCAATCGAGAACTTGGCAATATTGCGAATCAATGTTGTACTGATTGTGATTGGGAAGAAGATCAGGGTTATGAGGTCTATGCGATACATATTAAGCCAAGTCCCGAGTTGATCGATTATAAGGGTAAGTATTGGATTCGTCAAGATACAGAGACTCGTGTCCTCAAGGAGGATAAGTTTAAGACTTACCAAGAGATGCACAAAAAGGCTTACTTGAAGTTTGAAGCAGAGCATATCTCTCAGATAAATATAGAGAACGAACCGATTCAGAATGATAATTTACAGACAACCTCACAACAACCCGCAAAGCCAAATGTGATAGCTGAGGAGATTCTTACAAGTAATCATAGGGAGAATATTGTCAATGATTGGGAAGATGGATATGGTATCGATACTGTTGCTTATGTCCACCTCCTTCCTAAAAGTAAATATATTGTAAGTGATGATGGCACTTATGCCGGGACTGAGCTGAGTCTTCAAATAAAGGAATCAGAGAAGAACGGGTATCTTGCAGTAGCTTATCGTTCAGGGAATATTTTGCTTGTTAAGATGTCGGACATATTGAATAAACAGGGGCAAGGAGTCCAAAACAGATGTGTCAATGATGTGCCGCTTTTTGTTTGTCCAATGGTAGAGAGTCAATCATTGCTAACGGTGTGGAGAAATACTGTATCTGATTTGTGTGCACGTATTGATACGGTTGCAGATCTTTTGAAGAAACATTGTGACGGCACCCTGCAAGATGAAGGAGCTTTGATTCATGAGACAAAATTTAAGGCTTTGGAATCTTGTGAAGTAATACCTCAAACGATACTTGATAAAATGGCCAAATATGTCAATGCCGGTAATGGGGTGGGGCAAAAGATCACATTTAACGACAGAAATCAATTTGCTAAGTTGCTAAATCTGGAAATAACTGCCGAGTAACGAAGAAGGTCGTACGACCATTATGAAAAGGGACTGCATCGTTTTTTAATTATTGCTGTCCGATAAAAGTTTTTGCGACAAAAAAATAAGGGGCTGAAAAACTTCACAGAATTCAGCCCCAATTGTCTTATCTTTATCATAAGAACTTAAAAGTAAGACGATGCACAAAAGTAT
>NZ_JBHSGO010000038.1:0-5777 GCF_042654485.1 Falsiporphyromonas endometrii
AAATTTTAGAAGACTGACGATTGATTATGAGTTTCATGCCGCTACTGCAGAGGCTATGGTTCAACTTGCTTTCTGCAAAATATTGCTTAATAAATTCTCTGAATAATTTTTAAACAGCTTCTAAAACATTTGTTGTTTTTTATCTGAAATTATATTGTGCAAAATTAATCATTTCCACCTTATAAATTAGGATCAACCTTGACAATACATTTCTAAAATAGATTTACTAAGTCTTACGTTAGTGTACTCAGTTTTTTCTATTTTCAAGTTCATTCACCCATTCCCCTTAGCCTCAGAGCTTTTTAGGAATGCTGTAGTATATTGCGAAAAAGAATCCTTTTTAGTACCTTAGTCGTTGATAATAGGATATATAACCATGGAGATAAGCACATTACTGACCTTACTTTTGATGATCATTTCGCTTGGCGGATCGTTCCTCTTTGCGGGTGAGATATGTCTTATCGGAGGGGAACAAATCGATGAGTCCTTAAGTATCAAATGCGATATCAAGAATAGGTCTTCTCATTGGGCTGTGAAGCTCGTCTTAGGAGAGGCTTATTTGTTAAATACCGTTATCATATCTAACATTCAAAAAGCTAATCAAACAACACTTATTCAACTTCAAAATATCAAATATAAGGGTTAGGGTCACTTGACCTTCCTATCGACTTTGCCCGTTTTTATAGTACGAAACGGGCTTTTTTATGCGCTATTTTAACAAATAAGCTCGCGCGAGAAGCAATCTATTCTCGCGCGACTTTCGATCCGTTGTCGCGCGACCTTGACATGCGAAGTCGCGCTACTTCAGGTGCAACCTCGCGCGAGTTTACCTTCAAGGTAGCGCGAGAANGGCGGCCTGAAAGCTATTTTTAAGCCGCCTTTTTATCCATAAAATAAAGCCTATACATATATTAACATTCAGATAGGACGAAATCGTCCTATCACTCTTGAAATTTATTAAGAAATAGACTCTTTTATATCAAGAAAGGGGCTGATATAAGGCCTGAAACAGCCGTAATAAATTTACATTATTTATCTATATCAATGAATAATTAGTCAATAAAAGCACACTATATATTGAGATTAAAACACCTATTTAATGAGAAAATCTCATTAACAAAAGGCCAAAATTATTGCTTAATATCAATCTAAGGATAAACAAAAAAGCGAGTGTAATACACCTCATACAACCCCCTTTGACAACACACTAAAGCAATGGCATAAACTACATTATGACAAATAATCTATAATGGCAATCATTAGAATATGAATACTAAGAATAAATTCTGGTTCATTTTACGTGTAACCTTTATATCTTTGTACCTATGGATAATACAAGATTAAATAAAATTAGTCGCTTGGTTCAGAAAGAACTTGGTGAAATCTTCAGAGAACAGACACAAAGTATTAACGGAGTATTAGTCTCTGTCACATCTGTTCGTGTCAGTCCTGATTTGAGCATTGCTCGTGTCAATCTCTCCATTTTCCCGAGCGAAAAGGGACGTGAGATTCTGGCAAACATCACAGATCAGAGCTCTCAAGTTAGATTTGCCTTGGGTAATCGAGTAGGCAAACAGCTTCGACGCATCCCTGAGCTTTATTTTTACATTGACGACTCGCTGGATTATTTGGAGCGTATCGATGAGCTATTGAAGAAGTAGGGATTGATTGAGATATGAATCTGCCTTTCTCTTTTGCTCTGAGGTATTTTTTTTCTCGTAAGAGTTTGAATGCTGTAAATGTAGTCTCTGCTATTTCTGCAGTATCTATTGCCGTTGTTGCTTTTGCTCTTATCATTGTCCTCTCTATTTACAATGGCTACGAGAAGATTATCCTTGATCAAACTTCTGATTTGGATCCGGACTTATCGGTCGAACGGATTGATGGCAAACCTTTGAAGACAGATTTGGCACTTAAATCTACAATCTCCTCCATTCCGGAGATTGTGGCTTTCACCCCTATTCTTAAAGAGAATGCCCTTATTAAATGCGGGCAAGACCAAGTTACGGCTCAGCTCATCGGTGTAGGCTCTTCTTTTGATCACGTAGCATCTTTGAAAAATTCTGTCTGGCAAGGTTCTTTCAATCTTAAAGAAGAATTGCATGGCGATACTGTTTATTCATACAATGTCGGATCCAAATTACTTGCTTCCCTTCCGGAAGCAGCCAAAGTCAGTTCAGAGATAGATGTCTACATTCCCAAGCGCGTCGGCTTAATTAACCCAATTCTACCGGCATCTGCATTTTCCTCGGGATCCGGTCACATTGCATCTATCATTCTTACCGGCCAGCCCAATTATGACGCCAATATGATTATTCCTATTGAACAGATGCGAGATCTGATGCAATATGATGATGACATAGCAGGTAGTTTGGCTCTAAAAATTAAATCCGGCACAGACATCGAACAGGTTAAGAAAAAGCTTCTCAAGCTCCTCAATTCATCAAAAGACGAATACAAAGTTTTGAATCGTCTGGAGCAGCACCCCGATATATCTTATATTGTATCGCTGGAGAAGTGGATGACTTTTTTGATTTTAATATTTGTCCTTCTGCTGGCTCTATTTAACGTTGTAAGCAGTCTCTCTATGCTGATGATTGAGAAAAAGCCCGACATTTCAATATTAAGAGCTCTGGGAATGCCCGATAAGATGATTAGTCGTATCTTTTTGACAGAAGGGACTATGGTTAGCTCCATAGGCACAATCATTGGTCTACTCATAGGTCTTGCCGTAGTGATTACACAAGAAAACTATAGTTGGCTGGGCAATCCGAATGCCCCAATCCCTGAATATCCTATGCTTTTTAATTATTGGGATCTTATAATAAGCTTTGCAGTCGTAATATTAATGGGAATATTGGCAGCCTACTATCCGGTAAACCTATTTGTAAGGAAGAATAAGTAAATCAATCAGTTAAGGAGTTTAGGTACACATCCTAACCGAACTTATATAAAGCCTTCCAAATAAATATTGCTCAAAATTTTATCTGAATCCTTGCACAATCTCAAAAGTTGTTCTATATTTGCATCGCATTTCAAGGACATCTTGTCCGAGAGAGGCTTTGGATTGTCTCATGGTGTAATGGTAGCACAACAGGTTTTGGTTCTGTTTGTCAAGGTTCGAATCCTTGTGAGACAACTTTTATAACGTCTAAGGTTAGAGTAATAGAAACTCGTTTTTAAGAAAGGTTTGTAGCAGTAAGGCTACGACCCTTTTTTTGTTTTATACCACTTCATACAACATTCTCCAAGAGATCTTACTATTACAAAGTAAGCTACCCTATTCCCTTCCAAACTGTCAAATAACATTTTTAGAGTAAATAATCGTTTGCAACGATGTCATTGTTGTATCTTTGTATCATAATGAAAGAGGATAATAATTTTGAAGTAATGGCACCTGTCGGCTCTTATGAAGCGCTGGCATCTGCTATCAAAGCCGGAGCTAACTCTATTTACTTCGGCGTTGAAGGGCTCAATATGCGTGCCGGATCGGCGCATAGCTTTACACTCGACGACCTTCGACAGATTGCATCGACTTGCACTGAGCATGGGGTTAAGTCATATCTCACGGTCAATACCGTTATCTATGATGAAGATATGGCATTGATGAAAGATATTATAAAAGCTGCCAAAGAGGCCGGTATTTCTGCTATCATAGCATCTGATGTTGCTGCGATGCATTACGCTCGCTCTATAGATATGAATGTACATCTATCCACTCAACTTAATATTAGCAATATTGAAGCATTGAAGTTTTATGCACAATTTGCCGATGTTGTTGTTTTAGCTCGTGAATTGAAGCTTGAGCAGGTAGAGGTTATTCACAACGCTATTATTAACGAACAAATTGTAGGACCTTCGGGTGAACTTATCCGCATAGAGATGTTTGCACATGGAGCTCTATGTATGGCTGTTTCGGGAAAGTGCTACCTAAGTCTTCATGAGTTGGATCGCTCTGCCAATCGTGGTGCTTGCGGACAGGTTTGTAGAAGGGCATACACAGTTAAGGATCGAGAAAGCAATATTGAGCTTGATATAGAAAACCAATATATCATGTCTCCCAAAGACCTTAAGACCATTCACTTTATGAATAAGATGATGGATGCCGGTGTTCGTGTCTTCAAGATTGAAGGTCGAGCAAGAGGTCCCGAATATGTTTATACGGTGACCCAATGCTATAGAGAGGCTATTGATGCGGTCAAAAATGGCTCGTACGGAGATGAGAAGATCAAATATTGGGACGAAAAGCTTTCCACTGTTTTCAATAGAGGATTTTGGGATGGGTATTACTTGGGCAGAAGGCTCGGAGAATGGACTCACAATTACGGATCTTCGGCCACACGCACCAAGGTTTATATTGGCAAGGTGATCAAATATTACTCAAAACTTAAAGTGGCAGAGTTTTTGATCGAAAGCGGAGATTTGGATCAAGGACAAGAGATTATGGTCAGCGGTCCTACTACCGGAGCTCTTATGCAGACAGCCGAAGAGATTAGATATAATCTTGAGCCGGTCAAAACTGCCTATAAGGGCCAGCATATCTCTATTAAAGTCAATGATAAGGTTCGGCCGGGAGACCGTCTTTATAAGATGGTATTGCGTGAAGTGAAAGAGAAATATTAAGTAACAATTCAGAGTTTAGTAAATAACCACATAAGTTTTTTGTATGAAATCTCCACAATATATCTTCTCTGTACCCATGAAGGTCAGGGATTATGAATGTGACATCCAAGGGGTAGTAAATAATGCCAACTATCAACACTACATGGAGCATGCAAGACATGAGTTCTGGGAAAGCCTAGGGTCCGGATTTGCAGAGATGCACAACAAAGGATTGGATGCTTTTGTATATAGCGTTCATATCACTTACAAAGTAGCCCTTCATCCCGGAGATAAGTTCAATTCATGCCTTACCTGTCACAAAAAAGGTGCAAAGTTGGTTTTCGATCAAGCTATCATTCGCGAAGACGGTACCGTTTGTGCAATAGGTGTTGTTGAAGCGGTAGCTGTTCTTCATGGTCAAATTACAAGAGGAGAACATTTTGACCTATTGATGGAGCAAATCAAAGAGAAGTATCATATCGAATAAGAAGCAGTTGTGGAGTTTTTATCCATTAAGTTGAATCTAAACGAAGGTTGTCATAAAAGTATTTTGAACTTACTTTGGTCTCTAACCGGAAACATATAACTACGATTAGAGACTAAAGTGAGCCTAAATAGGTCATAAAGTATTGCATAATTGTCGAAGCTATATATCTCCTCTATCGAGTTGATCTAATAATAAGTAGTTAAAAGGCCTTATTTCATATCCCCATATCTTGGTAATCAGCTCTGCGTGACGTTGAGTATAAGATTTGCCACAACACCGATCAACACTTATATCTAACCTTATCTATAGAGCCACTCAATATCATTATTTACGGTGTTTGTTGAAGAGGCTTTAGTCGCTTCCTACCTTTGTACAAAGAAAAAACAAAAGCTCCGATACAGGTTTTATTGGCAATCAAGCTGATTGCTATCCTTGATATAGTCGGTCTTTGATGTATAACGGTAAATTTATTATTGAATTATGACACCTATTTTAAACACAACTTTTCCAGAGTTTAAGTTGAACGCATATCAAAACGGCGAGTTCAAAGTGATAACAAATGAGGTAGTATCCCAAAAAGTGTGTAAAGGAGGTTTATCTTTGAGTCAAAATTAATCATTTCATTTCATTGTTTTGTTCATCCGTCAGGCGGACATGAAAAACACCGGGGGGATTGGCGTCCGCCCGG
>NZ_JBHSGO010000039.1:0-67883 GCF_042654485.1 Falsiporphyromonas endometrii
ATTTCTTCATGCTTAACCATTCGTTTTGACAACATTTCAATGATCTCTTTAGTGTTTTCGAACCGACTTTTGTCAGTTCTATTGTTTAACTTTTAATTTTTCGGTAAAAATTTACCGAAGTATTGATGTTATAGAAGATTCAATGCCAGTTGAACATTTACCTTCTGAAAAATAGATCCAATCATCATACAAATTTCTAAAGATTTTTATATCACTTATAGTGAGACCGAACTACTCAACCATTGTGACATCAAGGATGTCCTTTTTATCCTAAGAGAAAGAGAAATAATCATTTCCGTTTTAGTGTGCTGTTAGAAATGGCCAAACGACATAGAATATTAGAATCTATGTGGTACTCCGATGTCCTATCCGCAATATTTTCTGTTTATAGTTCTTAATGGAAAATCGAGATATTGCTTACGCAATTTTAAGCAAAACCTGCATGTCAAAAGTTTTCTGGGAACTACTCGGAATGCAGTGAAGCAAAACATCCATTGAACCAATCTAATCTCACCGAATCGCTCAAGTCGAACATATTAAAATAGAACTTTGCAAGTGGATAAATCAGTCCTTCTTGCCTCCTCCCATGCAGAATCAGTATAGAGAGACCCCCCACAAAAATAATCATGTGGACAAGAGACTATTTTTCCTTTGTCCACTTTCATGCAATCCATTATAAACTAAATCGTTTAGGATATTATTGGTTATATTATTGTTTTTATGTGAATATTTGTGCTGTATTAATTGTTTATTGTTTGAAAATACTTAATATTGCAGTGCTATTGATGCTATATATATTAAATATTATTGTTAATTCTGTGTTTGATTGGTTAATGATAAATTTATAATGAGATGTGTAATTCATCTGTAAGATGATTAGGATCTTGACCGTAGATTCGTGTTGTTTTTGTGAGGGTGTGAGTAATGTTTGGACAAGACATTATAATCAGAATATTCATCTAGGCCACAATCCTGCCACGTATATAATATTGTAACTTTAAATATATTAATTATTACTGTTAATAAATTGCAATTCTTATGCGAAAATTTGTTTTCTTATTGATGTTAGCAGTTGTTCCGGTACTTCTTGTGGGGCAACAGCGTGTACTGAGATCTCGGGTCTCTCAGTTTAAAAGTGAATCCAAGTATGTTGTAAAATCACCTATTTTAGAAACGAAAAATATAAAAGATAGTAATACGGTGAAGTTAACACTGTCTCCTCTAAATGCTGATGGATTTATTGCTGTTGAAGGTGCGGTTTATAATGAGAATAATTATTATTCTTTTGGCCTAGATGAAGAAACATTAGAACGTGTAGATACTCGAGACGATGTTCCGATAGGAACTTATGATTTGTATTATCTTTTTACTAAGAACAATGAGTATTACATTGTAGTGAAAGAAAATGTTAAGATTGAGAAAGATCAGATTGTTTCTTTTGATCCTAAAGACGCAGTTTTATCTGTAAATATCATTAGTCTAGATGAAACAGGTCAAGAACTTAAGCCGAATACTTATTCTGATGAAGAAGATGATTTTGGTAGTAGAAGGATCGTAAAAAATGGAAATGCGAATGGGCTTTCGGTTACTACTTTTCTGATTAGGAAGAATGTTGGGACCGTTGTCTTATTACCTCAACTTTTAAAAACGGAAAGTCAAAAATCCTTCTTGCATATCAATAGGTTGAGTGATCAATATAGGTTGGTTGATACAAGAAGTATGTTTAAAAAAGCTGACGATACTGATCCAGTATTCTATTTCTTATCATATTGTTCAAAGCTTGATGAATCGAAGGATATAAAAAATGATCCTGAAAAACTTGGACGTTATGTACAAAGGTTCACTATTTCTAAGGAAGGTGCCAAAGCGAATGATAGAAAAGCTCATATACCTGGTTTTATACATATAGCTTCATATAAGGGAGAGCAAGTAATGAATGACCATCCTCATTTTAAAGACATCATCCTTAAAAAAGATGAGCTGACATTCATGATAGATATGCAACCAGAAGAAGAATTTGATTTTGCCACTATGGTTGTACCTAGATTTGGTGACTATTCCAAGAAGATTTTAGATATGGGAAGGCCAATTGATAGTTTCTATTTTACTGAGGGAGTTCCTGTTTTAGGAAATGCTGATGAGTTAAAAACTGTTTTAAGGGGAATAGTTGGTAGTTCTTATAGTCTAAGTAATGACGTATACATTGTTTATCCTGGTCTTGATAGTTATTCGTTTAATGTAAACGAATACCCTAATTTAACTCTAGGTAATTCATGCCCGATCATGGTGCCTGAAATGCCAACAGAAGAGTCAGAAGGACTTATTTTTCCATATTATATTGGTAGATTTGGGGAAATTATGGGATCTTCAACCTCTTTTGTGAAGACCAAGGAAGAGAAGGACGGTAACATGATTGTTAAAACTTATACGGACGAAAATGTTTTAATTGACAATAGTATTGAAGGAAAGAATATTACTATGCTTAAGTTTGATTCTTCGAAAAAAAATGTAATGACTCCAACTTTACAATATCTTCAATTGAGGTCTATTAGTTCTGGAAATGTTACAGATAGATTTAAAGAATCTAATGATGTACGAATCTCATTTTCTGTGGCAGATGTTGAGCTTGTTCAAGGTGATGAAGATGATAACGAATATTATAAGTGTAATAAGGCTAAGACAGTTAAGGCGTTCGTTTCATTAAAAGGAAAAGATGAGTGGAAAGAGTTAACTGTAAAAGAATCCCCAGAATTATATTTATGGCCTTCTCTTGGATACTATTATTCTAGTCTTTTGAAAGATAGTTTTAAAGATATTCAACTTCCTTTTGGTTGGTATGATATTAAATTTGTTTTGGAGGGAACTAATGGAAGTGAAGAGATACAGATAATCTCTCCGGCATTTAAACTCGATAGTCAGGCAAGTATAGAAGAGAAGGTAAAATCTGATGATCTTCGAGTGCTAAAATCAGGAAACGAAATAGTGGTTGAAGGAGTTGTTAATCCTGGTTTATGTTTGTTTTCAGCGGATGGTGTAGTTGCAAAGACTTGTTCTTCAAATCATTTAGACATCAGTGGAATTCAAAGTGGTATATACCTTTTAAGAGTTGAGTTTAATGGATCTTCAAGGATAATTAAACTTAATCTTTAATTTCGTTGTTGAAAATAATAGCAAATCCTCACAGAGGTGCGTTAGTGTCTTTTGAGATGGACTGCGATAAATCGAGAAATGCCTGTAGTCTTTATCGCAGTCCATTTTATATTCGAAAAAGAGTAACTGCAGGTATAGAGTCTGAATCATTACGAATAATGATACAGCCTCACACTCTATACATTTTGTAGTGTGGCTGCAGTAACGTTTATTCCGACCTGCTTCTCCAAGTCTGAAAGATGCTTGTCAAATAATTCCATTATTGTAGAAATCTCATTTCCCTTACCCAAGTATTCGGACTTTATTCTTTCAAGTGAAAGGCAGTCGGTAACCTCAAGCTTCTTATATATGTTCATCAGCCCGCTCCTAATATTGTCAAGCTGTAAGTTAGTGTTAAGAATTTCCGTACTGCGTCCTTTCAGACGTTCTTTTTCATTGTCCCACAAGGACCGTTCCACGGCAATCCCCGCAGAGCCGGCTGACAGGCGTTCGTTGTTCAGATAAATCCGAATCATTACCGGAGTCTTACCCTCCTTGTTCACATAATTGCTTCTGAGATAGAAGGCGATTCTAAAAATTGACTTCATAATCCTTTGTTTATTACAGAGCCGGCTACAGTTATTTTTTTAGGAGAAGTTCTGTAGCCGCACAAATGTGGCAAACAGTCTGTTCCCCGAATTGTAACCGTTCTGCAAAGTTCAACATAAATATTTGAATTACAGCAATTTGTGTGTACTCTATACGTACTCTCTAAATACTCTTGGCTACATTTTTTCACTGCATAAATTTATGTAGCCGTATTGTAGCCTTTGAGGAGTATTTTGGGAGTATTCAGCGTATCTATACGAACTCGGAAATAAGGGATATATATAAAAGAAAAGTATCATAATTCCTTAGAACTATGATACTTACACATTTTGCTAAAATTCTCTGATTTTATTTTCAGAGTACTTAAAGCGGAGAGAGAGGGATTCGAACCCCCGGAGCCTCTCAGCTCAACGGTTTTCAAGACCGCCGCAATCGACCACTCTGCCATCTCTCCAAGAGACTTTGTTTGTCTCTCAAATCGGTTGCAAATGTATGTATTAGTTTTGAACTGCACAAACTTTTTGGGAAGTTTTTTTGATGATTTTATTTTGTTTGTTCATTAATGTGTTGATTTAATGATATATGAGTGTGTGAAATTTTTTTGAGTCTTTTATTGATGTTGTGGTTTGAAAGGCTTTTTTTGTGTCTTTTTTTGTTGTCTTGCTTAGGCCCTTTTTAGATTGGGTGTATTGTGCAAAGTTTGGTTTTTATTTGGAGGTGTGATTTGTATACAGTCTGATACGAGACTTCCGACTATTATGAATGAAAATCGAAACAGTTTCTAAAAATGCTCTGTCTCGGGCATTATTGCTCTTTTTTATTTCTTACCTTTGCGTTGTATTTAGGTGCTTGTCAAGCCGATATATCTGTATTTAGGTTGTTTGACCTTGATTGGGTTGTCAATTGAAGGCGATTGTGTGGTGACAAGTTGGTGGTTTATGAGCTTTTGATCATTACTCTGTAGCTGAATGGCTTGGAAAGATTGATGGCTGATGGTATTCTTGTCTTAGCATCGTCGCATTGGAAAGTTGTTTTAGAATCTGATGAAACGGGGATGGTATTTGAGGTATTTGCAATGTCTGAACCCTTTTATATACTCTTTTTAGTGTTATGATTGTCTGTGCAGATGGGAAATTAAGAAGAAGCTTTTCCATGATATGGCGATTTGTTTGAAACAACTTTTGCATACTTTTTTGGTTGGATGGCACCGCATATCTATCAATAACAATGTAATCTCTTATCTATCATGACAGATAAAGAACATTCTGCGCCGGCAGAAAATTTGCAACATCCGGAAAATAATGATTTGTACAAAGGTCTAAAAGTCAATAAGGGCATTGCTGATGTCCCTATGATTAATCCTTATCTCAAGCGTGTTAGGCGCAAAGAGTTGACTGTAGATGATTATGTCAAGGGAATTTTGGATGGAAATATCACTTTGCTTAGTCGTGCTGTTACTTTGATAGAAAGTCAACTCGCATCTCATCAGGAGATGGCTCAGCAAATTATTGAAAAATGTCTTCCATACTCGGGAAATTCGATGAGAATCGGTATAACCGGGGTTCCAGGTGCGGGTAAGAGTACATCTATTGATACGTTGGGGATGCATATCATCAAGCAGGGCAGAAAACTTGCTGTTTTGGCTATTGACCCTTCAAGTGAGGTTTCGGGTGGCAGTATCTTAGGCGACAAGACGAGGATGGAACAGCTTAGTCGCGAGAAAAATGCTTTTATTCGTCCCAGCCCTTCAGCCGGCTCTTTGGGAGGTGTTGCCAGAAAGACGCGTGAAACGATTGTATTATGTGAAGCAGCAGGTTTTGATACAATCTTTGTCGAAACGGTAGGAGTAGGGCAGAGTGAGACAGCCGTACATTCGATGGTTGACTTCTTCTTGCTGATCCAGCTTGCAGGTACCGGTGACGAGCTGCAAGGAATCAAGCGAGGTATTATGGAAATGGCAGATGGTATTATTATCAACAAGGCTGACGGAGACAATGTGCAAAAGGCTCAGTTGGCCGCTTCTCACTATCGCAATGCTTTGCGTCTTTTTCCTAAGGCTGAGTCCGGTTGGGATCCCAAAGTGTTGTGCTATTCCGGATATTACGGTATTGGAATCAAGGAGATCTGGGACATGTTGGATGCTTATCGTCATCATGCGATAGATAGTGGTTATTTTACTGAAAAGCGTCTTAAGCAAACGAAGTGGTGGATGAAGGAAACCATTGAAGATGCTTTGAGAGATTCTTTTTATCACAATACGGATGTAATGAATCTGTTACCGGAGATAGAAGATCACGTTCTTAATGACCGTATGACACCATTCACAGCTGCAGCTGCATTGATTGATAAGTATTTCAGTTGGATTCGTCAAAATACAAATCAAGGCTGATAATATTCTTTGCTTGAAGGCTGTGTCAAATATGGAATTGTAAGAAACTCTTTCCTTTTCGACAATCACATGCCTTTTAATCAAAATAGAGTAATCGCTATCATTGAGTTTTGGCTCTTTGATAGCGATTGTTCTTTAATTTTGGCATAGTCTTTACCGTGAATATGTTTCTTAATAATTAAAAACAGACTGCTATCTCTTTATTTTAGGAGATTTTTTGTGCTAATAATGTGTTGTCCGCAGAGATGCAGAGAAACAACAACTTCAAAATCATTTGTACATAACATCGAATTTTATTTCACATCCTTGCACTGCAGCCATTGTTTTATTGCATAGCATAATCCATGATGAGATTGCTTGCCTGATCTTTTGTACCAATTGCTGAGCTTTCGGAGCGGTTTTATTAAAATCTTCACTTATTTACTATTTGTTATTATTTAGTGCTTTATATATACGAATTTGGAATATTGATAAACATATTTCCTATTAAGTAAGAAATTGGTTACTTCTGTCTATATGTTTGATTTTAAGAGTCTTATTTTAGATAATAGGCTTTTTGTATACCTTTATGATTGTCAATAAGAATGTTATACAATTATTAGTATTACCTTTGCGACGAAATAATTAAAACTCGTGTTACATGGGAAGAATAGATAATTTGGATCGCCACATCCTTCGTATTATTTGTGGCAATGCTCGTATGTCTTTCAAAGATGTTGCTGAGCAGTGTGGAGTTTCTCGTGCTGCCATTCATCAGCGTGTACAGCGTATGCAGGAACAAGGTGTTATTACAGGTTCCGGATATACAATCAATCCCAAGTCTCTTGGCTACACTACATGCACATATGTTGGTGTTAAGTTGGAGAGAGGATCTCTTTACAAGGAGGTTGTTCCTCAGCTTTCTAAAATTCCCGAATTGGTAGAGTGTCATTATACAACCGGTACTTACTCTATGCTAATTAAACTTTATGCAAGAGATAATGACCATTTGATGCAGATTCTGAATTCTACCCTACAAGAGATCCCCGGTATTATTGCCACTGAAACTTTGATTTCTCTTGATTTGGCATTTATGAGGAATATTCCTATCCCAATGATTGATGAGGATAAAGAATAAAGTTCTCCATGGATAAGTCCTATTCCTTATTTGAATTTTGTTCCTCTATCAGGCGTTGTCTGCAATATCACTATAGTGGGAAGTACTGGATTCATGCAGAAATATGCGATTTGAGGGTTAATAAGGGTAGTGGACATTGTTACTTTGATTTGATTCAAAAAGGAGATGATGACCGTATAGTAGCTCGTTCGAAAGCTACTATATGGTCTAATAAAGCACAAGAACTATTACCAAAATTTCATAGAGAAACCGGCAGTGTATTGCAAAATGGTTTGGAGGTGATGCTGTTGGTTTCGGTTAATTTTCACGAACAGTTTGGCTTTTCGCTTAACGTGGACAACATCGATCCTACTTATACGCTTGGAGAGATGGCTCGTAAGCGTAGAGAGATAGTTGAGCGTTTGCAGCGTGAAGGTTTGTTAGATCGGAATAAAGAACTTCCTCTTCCTCGAATATTTCAGCGACTTGCAGTTATAACTTCAGCTACGGCTGCGGGTTGGGGTGATTTTGTCAATCATCTGAATGATACTCCCGAGTCTTTTGTTTTTTATACTCATTTGTACCCCGCATCGATGCAGGGAAAGGATACAGAGTCTTCAATTGTGAAGGCTTTAAGTATAATTGAGGGTCACAAGGAGCATTTTGATGCTGTTGTTATTATTCGTGGTGGTGGAGCACAGAGCGAGCTTGCGAGCTTTGACTCTTATCTTCTTGCTAAGGAATGTGCTTTGTTTCCTCTGCCCATCATTAGTGGTATTGGTCATGAAAGAGATATTTCGGTCGTTGATATGGTTGCCTCTATTTCATTAAAAACTCCTACTGCTGTGGCTGATTTTTTGATTGAAAGGATGCGATGCGAGTTGTCTTTGCAACAAGATATGATGCAACGCTTGAAGCTATCTGTTTCTCAGTTACAATCCGGTTATTCGGAGCGTATAGACCGTGTTGCGATGCGCCTTCCCGTGGTAGCCCAGTTTAAGCTGCGAAAAGAGGGCGAGAAGATTCACCTTGTGGAAAAGATGGTGACTATGGGAGCCGGCCGTCTTATAGAGAATGCTTCGGCGCAAATTACTTCTATATCTTCCAAACTTCCCACGCTTATTAGTCGAACCTTTGATCGCTCTTGGCAGATGATTGGATATGTTGGCCCCAGGCTTAGAATAGTCGTTGGAAAGAGGATGGGCGAGATGTCGAGCAGATTGGAGGTTATTGAGAAAACGGTGAGTTTGTCTGATCCAAGGCTTATTTTGTCGAAAGGTTTCGCCATTGTATCGAGTCAGGATAAGATATGTTGTCATGCAAAGGAGCTAAAGTCGGGATCAAAAGTCGAGATGACTTTTATTGATGGTGTTCGAACAGCGACAGTTGATTGAGAGTGCATTGTTCTTTTGTTTCTTTCAAGAGCCAACTTCTGAAAAATTGCTACCTTTGAAATGAGGAAATTCATCCTCGTCTAAATATCATTCATTATGAAACCAATAGCATTAGTAACCGGTGCAACTTCTGGTATTGGCAGGGCTACTGCCATTAAGTTGTCAGAAATGGGATACAGATTGATTATCGCAGCACGTCGCGAGGATAGATTAAACGACTTGAAGGCTTTGCTAAGCAAGACTACTGAGGTGCTTTCTATCACTTTGGATGTGAGAGATCGTAAAGCAGTGGAGGAGAGCTTGGGTCATTTGCCCGAGGAGTGGGCCGCTGTGGAAGTTTTGGTCAATAATGCCGGGTTGGCAGCCGGTCTTGAACCTATTCAAGATGGAGATCCTGATGATTGGGATCGCATGATAGATACGAATGTGAAAGGGTTACTATATGTTACAAAAGCTATAGCTCCCGGTATGTGCAGTCGTAAAAAGGGTCATATCTTTAATTTAGGTTCTATAGCCGGTAAGCAAGTGTATGCCAATGGTAATGTTTATTGTGCCAGCAAGCATGCTGTAAATGCGTTGAGCCAGGGTATGCGTATTGACATGCTTCCTTATGGAGTCAAAGTAACTCAGATTTGCCCTGGAGCAGTGGAGACAGAGTTTTCGCTTGTTCGTTTTCATGGAGATCAGCATAAAGCTGATAATGTGTACACAGGTTATGAGCCTCTTACGGGGAATGATATTGCTGATTGCATTGCTTCAGCCCTGTCTTTGCCTCAAAATATATGTATTAATGACATGGTTGTAATGCCCAAGTCTCAGGCTAACAGCATGTATTTTTATAAACAATAATTTATTAAATAGTTAGAAATGAGTAAGTTTATAAAGGAGTTTAAGGAGTTTGCCGTTAAGGGCAATGTGGTGGATATGGCAGTAGGTATCATTATTGGTGGTGCCTTTGGTAAAATTGTAGCCTCTTTTGTTTCGGATATTATTATGCCACCGATAGGTGTTTTGCTTGGTGGTACAGACTTTTCGGATCTGAAGATCGTTCTTAAGGAGGCTGTTAGAAATGGTTCGGAAGTCATAACACCGGAAGTCGCAATTAACTATGGTTCATTTATCCAAACGCTGGTTGATTTTTTAATTATCGCCTTTGCCATCTTTATGATGATCAAGGCTATTAATTCTCTAAAGCGTAAAAAGGAGGAAGCTCCGGCTCCCGAGAAGCCTGCTGAACCTTCTGAAGATGTCAAACTTTTGACTGAGATTAGGGACTTGCTCAAAAATAAATAATCATATTCTTTGTGCTTAAACGGCTTATTCTCTTTGAAGAATCTTAGGATCTCTTTTTGGAGAATAAGCCGTCTTTGCTATTGGTGTACTTTGTAAGTATGCAATAAAGAGGAAGGGTACCTGTATCCCTACAGACACCCTTCAGAAATGTATGTTAGTTAGTATAGATGTACCCATAGATGGGTTGTTGCAATTACTTAATGCGATCTTGTCAAATTGAGTCACATATGGTTTGTTTTAGTAGGGAGTGTTTCCAAATTATTTAGAGAAACATCCCTTTTGATGCCGGACAATTTCATTGTGTCCAAATCAAAAGAGATGAACTGTGAGACCATGTCCCATCAATTCGCTTGCCAAGGTAGTACATTTTTAAGTTATAAAGCAAATTTTGGTAGAAGTATTTTTCTCTTTTATGAATAAATCTATTATGTAAGTGCATGTCTATATCAATGTATATACGATTATGTTATTGATTTATAGTTATATGTAATGTTATTCTTTTCTAATAAATTTGGGTGAATGTTCTAAGATTAATTTTATTTCTTGTATTGTTAATGAACGACCGTTCATATATTTTATGGAGCTTTTAAGGGGATTATGAAGTTTAGTCTGATATGGAAAAGTGACTTTCATGTGATTGATAGCATCTATTTCTAAAATTCAAAAGGCTGAAGATCAATCCAATCGACAAAGTAATGTGTGATTGTTAATATAATTGATTTTTAGTATCTTAGCTACATAATCAAATAGAAACCATGGGAATACTCATAACACTCATCATATTATTGTTTTTAGTGCAGCTTGGAAGATCATGCTACCAAGAGGCAACAATTCGTCCCATAGGCTCTGAACAAATAATCACCTCGGCAAGCATCAAAAGCAATGGTCCTACCTATCTTTTCTTATGGGCTGTGAAGTTCGAAGAAAGAGCACTATATCTGTTAAATACTGTTGCTGCATCTAATGCTCTACAAGGGAATCAAATATCACTTATTTACAACGAATTTCATATAATTCGGGGTTAGGGGACCCTGACCCTATACGCACTTTGCCCGTTTTATAGTACGAAACGGGCTTTTTTATGCCTTATTTTAACAAATAAGCTCGTGCGAGAAGCAATCTATTCTCGCGCGACTTTAGATCTGATCTCGCGCGACCTTGACATGCGAAGTCGCGCTACTTCGGGTGCAACCTCGCGCGAGGATAGGTTCAAGGTAGCGCGAGAATGGATTGCAAGTCGCGCGACCTTCCCCAAAAAGTGGCCCGAAGTCGGTTTTTAAGCCGCCAAATTGCCCATAAAAAGTAGCATATACATATATTAACATTCAGATAGGACGGTTTCGTCCTATTGCTTTTAGATTTTGTGGAGAATGAGCCTCTTTGGGAAGTAAAAAAGAGCTGCATTGGAACTAAAAACAGGACAAGATAGTTTACATTATTTATCTATTATGATGTGCTTTGATATTCTATTTTTGACTACAAAGGAGTCCATTAGCATGAATAATCTTCGTAATAATTGCTATGTATTCTATCCATTGATTATTGATTATAAATGAAGTGATCATCGCCATTCTGTCCAATTTTTGCCAAGTATAATGGGCTATACTTTTTTCGAAGAAACAATAGTCATCCTCATATAACTTCATAATCGTAGTCAAACTCTAAAGACATATTTGCGTTGAAGTTACATTACTCCGCATTAAAAGCATTACTTTTGTAGATTAGAAAAGGATTTTTATTATGACAGCAAAAGAGATACGCCAGTCTTTTCTTGATTTTTTTGCAAGCAAAGGACATAAGATAGTACCATCAGCCCCTATGGTTATAAAGGGTGATCCAACCCTGATGTTTACAAATGCGGGCATGAACCAGTTTAAGGATATTATACTTGGCAATACTGAGCCAAAAGCTCGTCGTGTTGCCGATTCACAGAAATGTCTCCGCGTTAGTGGCAAACACAATGATTTGGAAGAGGTTGGAAGAGACACATACCATCATACCATGTTTGAAATGCTTGGTAACTGGAGCTTTGGTGATTACTTCAAAGAGGATGCCATTGCCTATGCGTGGGAATATTTGGTAGACGTTTTGAAGCTTTCTCCCGATCGTTTGTATGTTACCGTTTTTGAAGGATGCAAAGAAGAAGGCCTGGAGCGTGATGATGAAGCTGCCGGTTTTTGGGCTCGTCATATTGCTGAGGACCGCATCATCAATGGCAATCGCCATGATAATTTTTGGGAGATGGGTGACACCGGTCCTTGTGGTCCTTGCAGTGAGATTCATATTGATTTAAGAAGTGATGATGAGCGCAAAAAAATCAGTGGTAAAGATTTGGTCAATAAAGATCATCCTCAAGTAGTAGAGATTTGGAATCTTGTTTTCATGCAGTATCTCCGTCATGCAGACGGACATTTGTCGGGTCTTCCTCACAAGGTTATTGATACCGGAATGGGCTTTGAGCGCCTTTGTATGGCACTTCAGGGTAAGCAATCCAACTATGATACAGATGTGTTTCAACCACTTATTAGAGCTATTGGCACAATGTCCGGTAAGGTGTATGGTCAAGACGAACAAGTGGATATTGCCATGCGAGTGATAGCCGATCATATTCGTACGATTGCATTTGCAATAACAGATGGTCAGCTTCCATCCAATGCTAAGGCAGGCTATGTAATCCGTCGTATTCTAAGGCGTGCTGTTCGTTATGGGTACACTTTCCTGGATCGTAGAGATGCATTTATGTATGCACTTCTTCCTACCTTGATTGATTCGATGGGTGAAGCCTATCCTGAATTGAAAGCTCAGAAGACTTTGATCGAGAAGGTTATTAAGGAGGAGGAAGAGAGCTTTTTGCGTACCCTCGAAACCGGTATTAAACTTTTGGATAAGAAGATTGAAGAGGCAAAAGAGAAGGGAACAAAAATATTGAGTGGTGTGGATACATTTACTTTGTATGATACTTTTGGATTCCCTCTTGATTTGACTGAACTCATACTTAGAGAGCAGGGCTTGGAAGCTGATATCAAAGGCTTTGAAGCTGAGATGCAAAAACAAAAAGATCGTGCGCGCAATGCGGCTGCAGTTGAGACGGATGACTGGGTTGAGCTTGAGTCCGGAGAAACTGAATTTGTAGGTTATGATGCTCTCGAGGCAGATTGTAAGATTTTGCGTTATAGGCTTATCAAACAGAAAAAAGAGACTTTCTATCAAGTAGTCTTATCTGTATCTCCTTTCTATGCCGAAATGGGAGGACAAGTAGGAGATAGCGGTTACTTAGAGGATTCGTTGGGTGAAAAATATCCAATCTTTGATACTAAGCGAGAGAACAATCTTCCGGTTCATTTGATGAAAAAGATGCCTCAAGAGGTAACCGGTAGTTATCATGCCGTTGTTGATGCCGATCGTCGTCGGGCGTCTGAATGCAACCATACTGCGACTCACCTTCTTCATCAGGCTTTGCGAGAAATATTGGGTACTCATGTGGAACAAAAGGGGTCTTTTGTGAGTCCTGAAGTTCTTAGATTTGACTTTTCTCATTTTGCCAAGATGACCGATGAAGAGATTCGTCAGGTAGAGCGTAGAGTCAATGAGCGTATTCGCATGGACTTGCCAAGAGAAGAGCGTCGCAATATGCCAATCAAAGAAGCAATAGCTTTTGGAGCCATGGCTTTGTTTGGTGAGAAGTATGGAGATGAAGTTCGTGTCCTTAAGTATGGAGATTCAATAGAATTGTGTGGTGGTACTCATCTACCATCTACAGGGATGATTGGGACATTTAGGATTGTTAGTGAAAGCTCTATAGCTGCCGGCATTCGTCGTATAGAAGCTGTGACAGGTGTCGGAGCAGAGGAATATCTTTATCAACAGTCCGATCTTATTGCAGAACTCAAAGGTCTATTGAATAACAATCCTCAACCGGTCAAAGCTCTTCAGAAACTTATCGAGGAGAATGCTCAACTAAAGAAGTTGCAAGAAGAGGCTCTCAAGAGAAGGGCAGCTGAGATAAAAGATAAATTGCTTGCTGATACTACTGAAGTAGGAGGCGTGAGATTGTTTAGATTGGAAGCGAAAGACATTCCTGCAGAGGTGATACGAGATGTTGCTTTTAGAATTGATTCGGCAGTTAAGGAGTCTTATTTCTTTGCTGCAGCTACCTCTAACGAAGGAAGGCCTACCTTGACTGTCGGTATTGCTAAGAATCTAACGGAAAAAGGTCTCAATGCGGGACAAATCGTTAGGGAGGCTGCCAAACTAATCAAAGGTGGTGGAGGTGGTCAGCCACATTTTGCTTCTGCCGGAGGTAAAGATGTCGGTGGCTTGTCCAATGCTTTGGATAAGATAGTCGAGCTTGCCCAACTAAAATAAGTGTTTTGAAATTAGACATTCATTACGGAGGTTGTGTATCCTTTTGGGCATACACAATCTCCTTTTCTTTTATTTGTGCTTTATGAACCATTCATCAATTATCTTCTCTGGACCAAATGCCCTCAAGTGTGAATTGGTACCATATCTTATAGAGTTGGGTATCGATCGTGTTTTTATGATTCTTGATAAGATTTTGCTTGAAATTCATGCCGATACCTTGTATCCTCTTATGGATTTGCTGCCCAAAGAACATATTCTATTGATTGAAGCGGGGGAAGAGTATAAGCACCTTGATCAATGTCAAAAGGTCTGGCGTTTTTTTACAGAGTCAAAAGTAAATCGCAATGATGTTGTTGTCAATGTTGGAGGTGGAGTCCTTACCGATCTTGGAGGATTTTGTGCGTCAATTTATAAGAGAGGAATATCCACAATCAATGTGCCAACGACTCTTATGGGCATGGTAGATGCCGCTATAGGTGGTAAAACTGCTGTGGATTATCTGGGAGTGAAAAATTTGTTGGGTGCTTTTCATCTACCTATCGCTGTATGTGGCGATTCTTCTTTTTTATCCACTCTTACACAAAAAGAGCTTCTTTCAGGATTTGGAGAAATCGTAAAGCATTCTCTTCTTGTCGGTGGTGATATGTGGCAACGGGTCATTCAGTTTGATCCTTTGTATTCGGACTCTGAAGAATGGCAGTACTTTGTTGATCTTTCGATGAAGTACAAAGAAGCTGTGGTCAAAGAAGATTTGTATGACAATGGATTGCGAAAATGTCTCAATCTTGGACATACGATCGGACATGCTTTGGAAAGCTATTTTATCAATAGTAAATCTTCGTTTGGGACAGATAGAGATTTGGTTTCGCATGGCGAAGCTGTGATAGCAGGTTTGATAGCAGAACTCTATATGAGCAATCAACTCTTGGGCTTTCCCTCGGATATATTGCATCAACTGATATATCTTGCAAAAGAAAATTACGCACCTCTTCTTTTTACATGTAAGGAATACGACCCCCTTCTAAAGCTGATGAAGCAGGACAAGAAGAATATTTCAAAAGCTGTCAGCTATGTTGGGATGCGCTCTTTGGGTGAACCGGTACTATTGGAGGTTGATGATGAAGAGCTCAAAAATGGATTGGACTTTTATAGAGAGATGTTGTGTTGATATTGCTTCATCTCTGCTACAAAAGTCCATTATCCGATTCAGTATAGTTTAGTTGTCTCTATTGAGTACACCGGAGTCATTATCCTGATTGTTCATCTTTAGTTTGACATTTGGTTTAGATTTTCCGAATGTAAAGTTGTATGCAAAGTTGATATAGACCATATTGGCATTGCTTTTTATCAATTCAGACTCTGTCCGGGATATCAGGTTGGTACCTGTTGTTTTGTATTTTGTACTTGTGCCGTCGTAAAATGGGTATCTCAGACCTGCAGTGATGTTCATATTTTTGATCGGTCTATATGATAGTTCGGAGTAAAAGAGACTTGAGACTTCTCTTTTTATCTGTCCATCCAAGCTGGTCCTTGCAGACTGGAAGCAGGTTTCGAAGCTCCATTTCTTATAGTTGATTTTAATGGATGGTGCTACCATGTAGTCCGTATAGCTCCATTTCTCATTGTCTAATTTGTTTTGTTGATGATATACTTCGCTATATATCCTCAATCTGAGTAAATTGCCATTAAGAGGGTACCACTGCAAAAAGAGACTTGCTTTTGCCATATTGCTGTAATCGATATTGTCAAAGGTTTCGATGATGTCCGTATTATTTGTTTTGAATACGGGGGCAATGGGTTTGGATGCGTGGTCGAACGACGTTTCAGCATTGATTACAAATTTCTTGATTCCTTTGAAATACGAAAGTGATATATGATGTCTGTTATTGGGATTTAAGTTGGTGTTTCCGACAAAAATGTAGTTTTGACCCTTGTAGTAGGGATTGTTGGTGAGCTGTCCAATAGACGGCGTGTTGGTGTTGATTTCGTAATTGAGATTGCATTCGGAACTTTCGTCAATAAAGTAGCTTAATCTTACTTCCGGTCTGAAATATGTGTAATCAAATGATTGATCGAGTAGGGTATTGAAGTGGTTGTTGCTTAGTCCTATACTTGCGTTGTAGCTTATCTTGTTGCCAAGCATACCTGTCACTCCGGAGAAGCAGTAGAGCTCGTTTTCGGTGATATTATTTGGTTTTGGAAGATCTTCTTGCTTGCTGTGTGAATACATATATCTTGCTCCGACAAAGACTTGGTTTTGCTTCAATTTGAGGTTGTATAGGAAATCTCCAATGAGAGAGTATTTGTCTGTTCTTATGTTTGTAGCCGTATTAAAATGCTCTGTCTTGTCGCTTTGTTCATTGTAAGCGTAGTCGTATTTTGTTTTAAAATAAGTTCCTACTGCATTAAGGGTAATCTCATGCTTTTGTCCAAAGAGTTTGTTGTAGTAAATATCTGCAACCGGTTTGATATAGCTGTCATTATCTCTGCTAAAAGCTCTTTTTTGTGCTGTAAGTTCACCTTTAATAAATGAAATGTCTTGAGTGGAAGTTCTTCTTCTGTCAAAAGAAGATAAGCTTAGTTTTGTATTGGATACATAGCTTTTGGCTTTGCTGTTGGTAAGGTTCAGCTCTATGGTTTGATCCTCGTAGGCATAAGGACTCTTATGTCCTTTCTTATCTTTCTCTATGTACTGATCTTTGGGTTTGTAACGCATCATCTCATCCAAAATGCGTTTGCTGTAGTTTCGATAGCTGATATGATAAGTAAGTCCTATCTGTGTGTTGCCAAAATTGTATCTGCCATTGATTATGTCATTCCCCAAACCCGTTGTCAAAGCATTTTGTGTATTTACCCCAAACGAACCTCCGGTCACCTTGGTTTTAGTTATGATATTGATAACTGCTCCAAGTCCAAGGTTGGAGTATTGGACGGGTGGCTATGTATAATATTCTATCTTGTCGATATTTGAAGGTGAAATTGTGGATAGATCTATTGTGGCTGAATGTACACCATTGATTAGGATCTTCACAGCTTTGCCTCCCTCCAACATCAACTGTTGGTTTACGACTTTGATGCGAGGAAGATATTCCATTGCAGAAAGGGCATCCGAATAGTTTTCTTTGTCTTTAGCGGTAATTTTATATTCCTTTTTATCACTAAACCTTTTGACTGTTTTTCCCGTAATAACCAATTCGTTGAGTGATTGTACCTCTTCTTGTAGAATGATCTTCCCCAGATTGATGTTTTTGTCAATGCGAAAGTCTTTCTTGTACTCCCTAAATCCAATAAAACTAATCGAAAGGAGGTAGCTCCCCTTTCTTATTCCATCTATTCTAAAGTCACCCTCATATTGTTGCTTGAAACTCCTTTGTATATCTCTTTTGTATCCCCGGCATGAAGAACCACAGTACAACCGGCAAGCGGTATCGATCTATTGTCCGTAACTTTCCCGGAGATATAAAAGTCTTGAGCTTTTATGCCTGAAGTGATTGCTACGATAAGGCATAAAAGAATGCTAATCTTATTCATTATTACTGTTAATTAAATGTGATTGATTTGTTTTATTACCAAAGATGGTAAAATATAATTAACAAATTATGCTATTATCCTATCTTTTCCATATAGAGTATCGTCGTGTTTTATTTGTTGACATTTGATGCAGTATATGAGATTAATCTGCATTTATGTATAAAGAACTGATAAATAAATCAAATTTATTTGTTGATATTTGATGTAGTATTTGAGATTAATCTGCATTTATAGTATAAAGAACTAATAAAAATATTCCTGTTATGACTAAGTTTTATTGTTTGATAGCTATTTGTATAGCTCTTTTTAGCGTTAGCTGTAGTAAAGATACAAAAGGTGTAGACTCTAAGGCCGTGGCTAAGTATCAGAATAATATTCCATTGCCAAAAGATGGAGCCTCTTTGCCAAATGATAGGCGGGATTTGGACCTTTCACACATAAGTGATGCTCAGATGAAGATGGTTGAAGCAACCAATCGATTCGGGTACAGTCTTTTTTCCAATTACGCTAAAGAAGCGCAAGGACAACCGATTACGGTTATCTCACCTTATTCAATCGAGTTGTGTTTGACAATGTTTTTGGCAGCACTTGACGATCAGTCGTACACTAAGTTTACCAAAGCTATGAATCTGGAGAATATTGGAAGGGACGAACTGTTGCAGTTTTATTCTGACTTGACTGACAATATGGTCAAGAGTGATGAGAAGCAGCGAATATTCCCGGCTAATATTGCATGGATATCGGATGTTCGCAAAGATTATCTTCCTTCTTACGGAGAAACTTTGGGCAAGTATTTGGGTGCTGAAGTGGGATTCATACCATTTTTACCCGCTCGTGAAGCTGTATCGACAATGAATAAATGGATCAATCTCAAAACATATGGTCACATTGACAAGTTGCTAGCTCCTCAGGATATTGAGAATAGAAGTCTGGTATTATGTAATGCGGTCTATTTTTATTCTCCTTGGAATGATGAGTTCTTGGCAGACAATACTAAAGAAAGGCCATTTAGAAATGCCGATGGAAGTAAAGTGATGGTCCCGACAATGAATAAAACAACGTGGACAATGAGATATTGTGAGAATAATGAAGTTCAGATAGCTTCTCTCCCCCTAAACAACAATCAATTTTCTCTTTTGATTGTTTTACCCAAGTCCAAAGATTTATCTCTTGATCCTTCTAAACTTGCCGAATGGAATCCTATTGAGAAAATTGGGCATTCTAAGACCTATGATGTAGAAGTCTTTTTGCCGAAACTTAGTACCTATTCCGATAAAATGGATTTGGGTCAACCACTTATGGAGATGGGTTTCCCAGCCGACTATGTCTTATCTAATCTATTTACTACCCAAAACCATATTAACAATGGGTTTAATGTATATCAAAAAACATATGTAGGATGGGATGAAAAAGGTGTGGAAGCTGCAGCTGCTTCCACGGTTATTCCGATGCCTTCAGATTCTAACTCGAATCAAGAGGATGTTGTTCTTGATGTCAATAGACCATTCTTTTTTATCTTGATGCATGAAAAGTCTTCCAAAGCCGTCTTTATAGGGGCTGTCAATAGTTTTAACAAATGAGTTGAGAATGTTTGCACAAGGTGCCATTCACACAAATTACAAGCTAATTTAGGAATTTTGAAGAATGGATGAGATGCAAGGCGATGAGGGGTAGTGCTAAGGAGGCGTACTTGGGGTATGTGACCGAAGCCGATTACCGAAAGCAACGAGGCAAATCGCCATTATGCAACAGTCACGAGTTGAGCAGAAGACTCTGAGATAATAAGAAAGAGGCTGAGCCATTATGATTAATGACACAGCCTCTTTTTATGTTTTAGATTTATTGGACCTTATTAGTCACAAGCACATTTGTATGTTGGAATGAGGTTTCTGTCTCCATATCCGTTGTCAATTCGTGCCACATTGATCCAGAACTTGTTGTCTCTTAGATATTCCAATGGGTAGCAAGCTTTTGATCTTGGGTATGAGTGTTTCCATTCATCAGCCACAATTTCGTACTCAGGGTGAGGCGCATTCTTAAGGACATTGTCCTCTTTGTCCGCTTTGCCTTCTGCAACCTCTGTCATTTCTTGCCAGATACATTCCATTACTTCGACAAAACGATCAAGCTCTTCTTTGCTTTCGCTCTCTGTAGGCTCGACCATCAGTGTGCCATGAACCGGGAATGAAAGGGTAGGCGCATGATATCCAAAGTCCATAAGTCTTTTAGAGATATCATTTTCGTCACAACCACACCAGTCTTTGAGTTTGCGGCAGTCTACTATACATTCGTGTCCGACTCTTCCGGTTGCACCTGTGTATACGATACCATAAGTATCTTTAAATCTGCAAGCAAGATAGTTGGCGTTGAGTATGGCGATGCCGGTGGCTCTCCTGAGACCTTCATAACCAAGCAGTCTGATATAGCTGTATGTGA
Organism: Falsiporphyromonas endometrii; assembly: GCF_042654485.1. Classification (NCBI taxonomy): domain Bacteria; kingdom Pseudomonadati; phylum Bacteroidota; class Bacteroidia; order Bacteroidales; family Porphyromonadaceae; genus Falsiporphyromonas; species Falsiporphyromonas endometrii. Next base: position 20,243 of record NZ_JBHSGO010000039.1, read on the forward strand.
TGGCGGCTATACCTGCACTTCCATTGGGGGCTGCTGCCACTTCCGTACCTTCATATCCCGGCTGTCCATAGCAATGTTGAGGCAGGCAGTCGATGAGGTGTGGAGCTACGCAGATCGGGCCCATACCGGGGCCACCACCACCGTGAGGGATAGCAAATGTCTTGTGAAGATTGAGGTGACAAACGTCAGCTCCAATATATCCCGGGTTGGTGATACATACTTGAGCGTTCATATTTGCACCATCCATATATACTTGTCCTCCAATCTCGTGGATTCTCTTACAAAGGTCTATAATGTTGGTTTCGAAGATGCCGTGTGTTGAAGGGTAGGTGATCATCATTGCTGCAATCTGATCTTTGTACTCTTCAGTCTTTTTCATAAAGTCATCCCAGTCAACATTTCCCTTTTCGTCGCAGTCAACATTGACAGTTTTGTAGCCGCATTGTACGGCAGAAGCCGGATTGGTACCATGTGCAGAAGCCGGTAAGATAACGATGTTTCTGTCCCCTTGTCCAATCTTTTCAAGGTAAGTACGAATGGTACGGAGACCACTATATTCACCTGCAGCACCTGAATTTGGTTGAAGTGTGACACCGGGCAAGCCTGTGATGGCTCCAAGGTATTTCTTCAATCCATCAATTAGCTCTTCATATCCTTCTTTTTGATCAGCCGGAGCGTATGGGTGGATGCAACCAAATTGTGGCATGGATAATGTAATCAACTCAACAGCTGCATTGAGTTTCATGGTACAAGATCCAAGAGGAATCATTGAATGTGCAAGTGAAATATCCTTTCTTTCGAGACGTTTGATGTATCTCATTAGCTCTGTCTCAGTATGGTACTTATTGAATACTTCGTTGGTAAGGAACTCGCTTGTACGTTCAAACTTCTTATCAAAGTATACATGCTTTGGACATACATCTTCTTTGATAGTTACCTCTTTGTCAATAGCAGATGAGAAGATATACAGCAATACCCCAAGATCAGACTGCATAGTCGTTTCGTCCAAGCTGATGCTTACTCTTCCATCATTTCTGTAGAAGAAGTTGACATTGCATTCAAGTGCAATTTCACGAAGCTTTTCAACTGTAGCAGCCGGAGCCATTTCAATGGTAAGGGTGTCGAAGAAGTTCTGATTGGAGATCTTGTAACCCATCTTTTTGATTTCCTCTGCCACAAATCCTGTGTATGCATGGATTCTGTGTGCAATGGTCTTAAGACCTTCCGGTCCATGATAGACAGCATAGAACCCACTCATTGTGGCAAGCAAAGCCTGTGCTGTACAGATATTGGAGGTTGCCTTTTCTCTTCTGATATGCTGTTCACGGGTCTGAAGTGCAAGTCTAAACGCCGGTTTTCCGTATGCGTCTTTGGATAGACCTATGATACGACCGGGTATCACTCGTTTGTATGCCATGGTTGCGGCAAGATAACCCGCCGATGGTCCTCCGTTGTACATTGGAATACCGAAGCGTTGGGTTGTACCAAATACAAGGTCTGCACCCCATTCTCCCGGAGGAGTAAGCAGCACAAGAGACATTAGATCAGCAGCAACAGCCACTTTGATGTCAGCAGCGTGAGCCTTTTCTACAAATGCTTTGTAATCTTCTACCTCACCTGTTGCATCCGGGTATTGGATGACTGCGCCAATCATCTTTTCTGTAAATTCTACGCTCTTCCAGTCTCCTTCCACGATTTCCATTCCTTGAGGGATGGCTCTTGTGCGAATAACAGCCTTAGTAGTTTCAAATACATTTTTATCTACAAAGACGACATTGGCTTTAGCTTTGGCCTTAGCTCGTGAGCGTTCAGAATGTAGAAGCATCACAGCTTCTGCTCCTGCAGTGGCTTCGTCAAGGAGAGAACAGTTTGTTAGTTCGAGTCCTGTAAGATCTGTTACCACATTTTGGAAGTTAAACAAGGCTTCGAGTCTTCCTTGAGATACTTCAGCTTGGTATGGTGTATAAGATGTATACCACGCAGAGCTTTCGAGTACGCCTCTTTTGATGACTGCAGGCGTAGCCGTATCGTACCATCCTTGTCCGATGTAGGATGTGAATATCTTGTTTCTTGATCCGAGCTCAAGAATATGTTCTTCAAGCTCTCTTTCGGTCATTGGCTCCGGCAATTCTACCGGTTTGGGCAACTTAATGTTGGTAGGAATGGTGTGGTCGATCAGCTCTTCGAGCGAATCAACTCCAATCACCTTTAGCATCTCTTTTTCATCAGCTTCACTGATTCCAACATGTCTGTTGACAAATTGATTGGTGTCCATGTTTTATAATTATTTTAATGGGTTTGTTATGCTTAGTTGTAATAGCTTCTGTAATATGGATTGTTACTTTTCTCGTGTCCGATAGTTGTCTCCGGACCGTGTCCACAATAAACTGTCGTGTCGTCAGGTAAGGTAAGTAGCTCTGAGCGAGTGTACTTGATCATATTGTCAAAACTTCCACCCCAGAGATCACATCTGCCAATCTCTTCATAAAAAAGTATGTCTCCTGCAAAAAGGCATTTTGCCTGCGGAATATAAAAGGCAAGATGTCCCGGGGTATGTCCCGGTACCATTAAGACCTCTATCTCAAATTTACCCAATTGGAGTTTGTCTCCGGGTTCTATGTAATCTATGGGTGTGTTTTTGATCTTTCCCGGCATAAAACCTCCTGTTTGCTCTTCGGGAGAAGGCATCCCTATGGCGTCTTCTTTGCTTGACTTTGGAATCAGTTTCCAAGTTTTCATTGCAAAATCATTGCCCCATACATGATCAAAATGCAGATGGGTACTAAGTAGAAGTTTCGGGATAAGTTTCTCCTCTTCGATATATCTTTTGAGTTTGTTTTGTTCCTCTTCAAACATACAACCACAGTCGATGATTGCCGTTTCTTTAGTTTCGGTGTCAGAAACTACATATGTATTTTCCATCACCGTATTGAAAACAAATTTCTTAACTTTTATCATACAGGTAAATAGATCACTTGTTTTGTTTTGAAATACTCCTCATCAAAATTAGGATAAATATCTTCAACTATAGCTTTATTCTTAAATGGGTTGAGCTCTGACGTCAGATTACCGCCCTTTAGGCAGATTATACCGTTCGGCAAAGCATTAAACTGGTCTTTTGTATTGACAAGATGCATGGATGAGTGTACCAGATCCTTCATCTGCATGGCTGCTCTGCTTACTACAAAGTGGCATTTTTCATCTTTAAGTTCTTCTGCTCTGCACTGGATAGCACGAACATTTTTTAGACCGACGGCCTCTGCAATAGCAGTAGTGACTTTGATTTTCTTTCTGATACTGTCAATAAGCAGGAAGTTAACATCCGGCATGAGTATCGCAAGAGGGATACCGGGGAATCCACCTCCACATCCGACATCTATTATTTTTGTACCGGCTTTGAATGTGATCATTTGTGTGATTGCGAGAGAATGCAGTACATGGTGAAGATAAAGGTAGTCCATATCTTTTCTACTGATCACATTGATTTTGCTATTCCAATCTTGGTATAGCTCTTGAAGCATCGCAAATTGCTTTTTCTGTAGGTCTGAAAGATTTTGAAAATATTTTTCGATAAGGTCGATCATTGCTGTTGTTCTGCTTTATTTTTGACTAATAAACTTTTTTATTGGAGAGTCTTGTTTTAGTATCGGTTCAAGTCTCTCATACGGGATAAACACATAGATTGTTCCAAATGCGTACGGTGCAATCTCGTATTCGTTGAAGCAGTATGTCAGCCCCTTTTCGTTTATGCTGAAGTTGCGATTAGGTCTAATCTTTTCAGAATCAAAAAATCCTTCTGATTCGAGGTCGGAAGGTGATTGCTTGCCCAATTGTTTGAGTAGACATTCGACGATTATTTTTGACAATTCGTCTTCATATCCTTCATTAAACAGGTCTTGCTCCTCAACGACAGTAGCATTCTTCCTGCTGATGTTGAAAAAGTTTCTGGTGCAACTGCCATGAGCTCCGCCCTCTTCGATGTAGTTTGTCACAAGTATATTTATCCATTGGTCATCCGAATATACAATGGAGTCGTTTAGCTCAAACGTCTGGTCCAGCAAAAAGCTGGGAAGCTTGTTGTCTGTCAATTCTGCAGATGTGTTGTCATCTCTATACTTACTGCCAAGTTGTTTTGTATATACGCGTATGGCGTCTGCCGGCTTCATGTCTGAAAGAGAGTCTCCAAACATGAGTGAATTGAACTTCTTTTGTAGGAGTGTGTCTTCTTTGGGAAAGATATAGTTTATGCTAACCTCCATAGAGGGGGTGTCGGCATCAGCCAAAAGAGGCAGGCTCTCCAGAGATGTAATAGTATCCAAATCAATTGCTGTCGAAACATTTGTTTTGTTCCTATTGCATCCGATGATAGCTGTTAGTATGATTACCATCACAGTGGGCATCATAAAAGAATCTTTATACTTCATAGATCTAAATCTTGTATTTCTTTACTTATACAAAGATACCAATTAAAGTCTGATATTTAGACGCATATTTATAGTGGTTTATTATTTTATTTCGTGCTTCATAAGATACGCTTTTTATGTGGCTTGTCTACGTCTTGTCAATCTGTATGATAAAGGTTGTCTAACTGCTTTTGTTTCAGTTGTATGGACTGTTCTCTTTGAGCATTTCAGGTCATTATCCTTTTGTGAAGTATCAGTAAAATGTAGTGTTATTGCCAAAGAGAATCCTTTTTAGTATATTAGTCATCAGTAAAAGAATATACAACCATGGAGATAAGCATACTACTTACCATACTTTTTATGATTGTTTCACTTTGTGGAACTTTCTTCCTCGGGGGTAAGTTGTGCCTTATCGGAGAAGTGCAAATAGATGCCGACTCAGTTATCAAATACATTGTCAATAATAGTTTCTATCTATGGGCTGTGAAGCTCATTTTAGGAGATTTGTATTTGTTAAATACTGTTGAGTTTTCTGATATTCAGAATGCTGCTCAAGTAGCATTAATTCAACTCAAAAATCACATAATAGAGGGTTAGGGTTACCTGACCTTCCTAACGACTTTGCCCGTTTTATAGTACGAAACGGGCTTTTTTATGCGCTATTTTAACAAATAAGCTCGCGCGAGAAGCAATCCGTTCTCGCGCGACTTTGGATCTGATCTCGCGCGACCTTGACATGCGAAGTCGCGCTACTTCAGGTGCAACCTCGCGCGAGGATAGNACAAAAAAAGCAGCCTAAAGTCCATTTTTAAGTCCCCAATTTGTCCATAAAAAGTCCTCTATACATATATTAACATTCAGATAGGACGGTTTCGTTCTATTATCTCTTGGCTTTGTCTCTATTCAACCCGTTTTGGAGTTAAGAATGGACTGTTTTTATACTAAAGAAAGGTCTAAATAAATTTACATAATTTACATTATAAGAGATAGATTTAGCGAAATAATATGCTGTATATCTCCTTTAATAGTTGTTTCCTTCTTAATTAGGAATGCCAAGTGTAGTGCTATTCTCGTAAATTTGTTCATATATTTGGTGACTTTGCAAAGAGGATAATATGATGCAAGGTGCTGCTGTTGAGGTTGAATGGGCCATGCTCATTTAGCGACTTACGCAGATCGCTTTTTGTGCAATAGATTTTAATTATATTTTGAAGACTCTAATATCTATTAAGAGCTTCAAATGATTACCTTTGTGGATATGAAAAAAGAAAGAATATGGATATCGCTACTGGTGGTCCTTGTCTTGCCTCTTTTCGGGGCAGGAGCAAACAAGTTGTCTCGTGGCGATTTTAATGATAGATGTTTCGTCTTTTCGGAGGATTCAGTGACTGATAATGTTGTAGAAAATGATTCTACTCTCAATGACAAGTATCAGGCATATTTGAATGCTTTGCAAGTCTATACCAGTGTCCTTCAGAATATTCAGATGTATTATGTAGATAATCTTCCGGTGGATACTCTGACCGACTATACCATCAATTGTATGCTTGGCAATCTTGACCCTTATACAACTTATTATACCAACGATGATAAGGAGGAGATTGACTTTATGCGTACAGGAGAGTACGGAGGTGTTGGTGCGACTTTGATGGCCAGACCTGATAGCTCTACGATGATTGTTTCGGTCATCAAGGGGATGCCTGCAGACCGAGCCGGTCTTAAGCCCGGAGATATAATTCAATCTATCGATGGTAAGGATTGTTTGTCTTTACCTTTGCCACAAGTTAGTGAGTCACTTAGAGGAAAGCCCGATACAGACATTGTTGTTGCTGCTTTGCGCAATGGCAAGAAGAAGGTGTTTAGATTTAAGCGAGAGTCGGTAGTGGTTCCTCCTGTATCTTACTATGGTATTGTTCCATCTACCGACATTGGGTATATATCAATCAATACCTTTAATGACAAAACGTTTGAGCAGACTAAAAACGCTTTAGTTTCGCTTGAGAAGACCAAGCATCTCAAAAGCTTGATTTTGGACTTGCGTTCCAATGGTGGAGGTTTGGTTAGCGAAGCTGTGAAACTTGCCAATCTTTTTCTTCCCAAGGGTAAGTCCATCGCTCAATTGCAGGGACGTGACAATATTGTGTTGCAGACTTATGAAACGACAGATAGTCCTCTTTTCCCAAAACTTCCGATTGTGATCCTTATCAATGAGAATTCGGCTTCATCGTCAGAAATTTTGGCCGGAGCTCTGCAAGACTATGATCGTGCAGTCATTGTAGGTCGTAAAAGTTTTGGCAAAGGGGTTGTGCAGAGTGTTTTGCAGCTCCCTAACGGTGGTGTTTTGAAATTTACTACCTCCCGGTATCATACCCCGAGCGGCCGATGCGTTCAGAAGGATGATCTGGGTGGTCGTCTTAATAGTTCTACCAAAGATTCGCTCTCTGTTTTTTATACTGCCAATCACCGATTGGTAACCGGAGGTGGTGGCATTTCTCCCGATATTGAAGTTAAGGTGGATACCGTTTTACCTATTGTCTATTTCCTGCCTTCCAATATTGGTGTGGTTGATTATGTGACTGAATATGTCAGAAAGCATACCGATGTGCCTAATCCTTTTACATTCAAATTGTCTAATGCCGACTATGATGAGCTTATCAAAAAGTTGGAGGAAGTTGATTATTCATATAATAGAATGAATATCAATGCATTGGATGTAATCGAGAAGAATGCAAAAACTGATGGTACTTACGATCAGGCCAAAGGTGCCTTTGAGGCCCTAAGAAAAGCTCTTAAGCCAAATCTAAGAAATGAATTGATGAAAAATCGCAATGAAGTTTCAAAGCTTGTGGAGCAGATGATTCTTCGTAGATATTTATATGATGAAGGGGCGCAAGCTCACTCTCTAAAAACGGATACCGATGTGCAGGCGGCAATAAATATCTTAGGGGACCGTACTAAATATCAATCTATATTGTCAAAACCTCAACAAACATTCGATAAATAAAATGAAGCGAGTGCATTGTCCCGGCTGTGACGAATTAATAACATTGCCAAAAGAGAAGCTGACAAAGGCTTGTGCTGATCAAGATGGACGAATAGTCGTAGTCTGTCCCGCTTGCGGGAGACAGTTGAAAGCAAAAATAAAACTTATTACCAAGGAGGAGCAGAATGACCTTCACCAAGAGGGAGACTTGGCTCCGGCTCGTATATTTGTGGTCGAGAACGCCTTCGCTTACAGACAAGAACTGGCCTTTGGACCTGGGCTTTTGTCAATCGGAAGACACAACAAAGATACAGATGTAGATCTTGCCATTCAGACCAGTGATCCTTCGATGGATAGACATCATTGTCTTTTGCAGGTTAAGAGAGATGACAACGGTGTTTGGAGCTATAAGATAGCTGATGACGAAAGCAGAGTGGGTACATTTGTATATGGCCGTATTTTAGAACCAAAGGAGTGGGTCAATCTTACAGATACCACCATTATAACTTTGGGCGCAACATCACTTATTTTTGAACCAAATCCATAAGCATTGCACGATGATAGACATTGTGCAATGCTTATTTTTTATAAAATGATATTACAATGAATCGAAATAATAAAGTTGCTCTTATAACAGGTATTACCGGGCAGGATGGTGCCTATTTGGCCGAGTATCTTCTTAAGCTTGGTTATGAAGTGCATGGCATCAAAAGAAGATCCTCCTTGTTCAATACAGAGCGTATTGATCATCTATATCAAGACCCCCATGAAAAGGGACGTCGTTTTTTTCTTCATTATGGAGACCTGACTGATTCGATGAATTTGGCCTCTATCATTCGAGAGGTGCAGCCGGATGAGGTGTACAATTTGGGTGCAATGAGTCATGTTAAGGTTAGTTTTGAATCTCCCGAATATACGGCTGATGTTGTTGGTACCGGAGCTTTGAGGCTTCTTGAGGCTATTCGGATGAATGGCTTGGAAAAGAAGACTCGTTATTATCAAGCCTCTACCAGTGAACTTTTTGGCCTTGTCCAGACTGTTCCTCAAAACGAAAAGACCCCATTCTATCCACGCAGCCCTTATGCTTGTGCAAAGCTTTATGCATATTGGATTACCGTTAATTATAGAGAGGCTTATGGGATGCATTGTAGCAATGGTATCCTTTTTAACCATGAGTCTCCTTTGCGTGGTGAGACTTTTGTAACGAGGAAGATTACTCGTTCGGTCAGTAGGATAGCCATGGGTTTGCAAAAGAGAATCTACCTTGGCAATCTTTCTGCGACGCGAGATTGGGGGCATGCCAAAGATTATGTCCGTTCGATGCATATGATTCTTCAACAAGATCGACCCGATGATTATGTGGTAGCTACGGGAGTAACCACTTCAGTGAGAGATTTTGCCAGAATGAGTTTCGATTTTGTCGGCATCAATCTTAGCTTTGAAGGTGAAGGTCTTCAAGAGACAGCAGTGGTACAATCTGTGGACGAAGCGAAGTTTATCAAAACTGTAGGCGAAAAATATCTTCCGGTCGTGCGATCTCTTATTGGACAAATTGTATTATCTGTAGACCCGGCTTATTTCCGTCCCACTGAGGTTCAAGCTCTTTTGGGCGATCCATCAAAGGCAAAGAAGGTTTTGGGTTGGACACCTGAGTATTCTCTCAGTGATATTGTGGAAGACATGATGAAGTATGACATCAAATTGATGCATAAAGAGGCATATCTAAAGGAGGGTGGCTATACCATTCTTAATTATTTCGAGTGATTATGAATTTAGAAGATAAGATATTTGTTGCCGGACATAGAGGCCTTGTCGGTTCAGCTATCAAACGATGTTTGGAGCAAAAAGGTTATTCCAATATTGTTGTGCGTACACATCAAGAGTTGGATCTTTTGGATGCTGTGGCTGTAGATCACTTCTTTGATGAGGAGCGTCCCCAATATGTTTTTCTGGCAGCTGCTTTTGTTGGTGGTATTATGGCCAACAGCAAGCGTCGTGCGGACTTTATATATCGCAATTTGGGTATTCAGCAGAACGTTATAGGCTCTTCATATAAGTATAAGGTCAAGAAGCTGCTCTTTTTGGGCTCGACCTGTATCTATCCCGGAAATGCACCTCAACCCATGAAGGAGGATGTACTTTTGACCTCTGAATTGGAATATACCAATGAGCCTTACGCAATAGCGAAGATTGCCGGACTTAAGATGTGTGAAAGTTTCAACCTTCAATATGGAACCAATTACTTGGCTGTGATGCCGACCAATTTGTACGGTCCCAATGACAATTTTGACCTCGTTTCGGGACATGTCCTTCCTGCTATGATTCGTAAGATGTATTTGGCTAAACTTCTTTTTGAGGGTGATTATGAAGCTCTCAAACGAGATTTAGCCAAAAGACCACTCCCTAATTTGGATATTGAAGTTGCTTCCAATCATGAGATTGCCGAGATCTTGAATAGCTATGGGATTTTTGCGGATCGATTGGAGCTATGGGGTTCCGGGACACCTCTGAGAGAGTTTCTTTGGAGTGAGGAGATGGCAGATGCCTCTGTCTATGTGATGGAGCATGTCGATTTTAAAGATCTTATCAAAGATAAGGAGAGGGATATTCGCAATTGTCATATCAATATTGGTACAGGCAAAGAGCTTACGATTGCTCAACTATCAGAACTTGTTAAAAAGGTTGCCGATTACAAGGGGCGTATTGTATTTGACAAAACACGTCCGGACGGAACCATGCGTAAGCTTACAGATCCCGGTCTTATACAGTCTCTTGGCTGGCATCATAAGATTGAGATTGAAGACGGTGTACCAAGGTTGTACAATTGGTATATCGATTCGATAGCTGATTAAGATTGCGGAGAGTCAATTACTTAGAAGTCTCTTACAAAGTAAGTATAATAGAATTTATCCTCGGCTTCAAATGGCCTTTTGGTGGAGCCGGCAGGGTTATTAATAGATTTTTTAAGGCACATTACAATGGATACAAAAACACAAGATCGAATTATTCAATTGCTCAACAAAGAGGTTGTACCTGCTACCGGGTGTACGGAGCCGGTAGCTGTAGCTCTTGCTGTTGCTTATGCTGCATCAGTATTGCCAACCAATGCGGTAGAACCGGATCGTATCGAGGTCCTTCTATCTGCCAATATGCTTAAGAATGCCATGGGGGTGGGTATCCCCGGGACCGGAATGATCGGGCTTCCGATAGCAATTGCTTTGGGCTATGTCGTGGCAGACCCAACCAAAGAACTCAAGGTGTTGGATGCTGTACCGGAGGAGCTGATGAATCGTGCAAAGGATATGGTTAATAATACCGGTCTAATTAATATTCAACTCAAGCCCGGTGATGTTGATAAACTTTATATAGAAGTCAATATATCAGCCGGGGGACATAACTCTACGGCTATTATCGAAAAGCAGCATACCAATATTTCTACTTTGCTGTTTGACAATAAAGTTGTCTCAACAAAGAAGAGTAACAAAGGTGAATGTGCCGGCAACGACACTGCTGTGGAGGAAGATATTACTCTAAACTTTGATTTGGTTTATGAGTTTGCAATGACTACGCCGATAGAGAAATTAGAGTTTATCAAAGAGGCTGCAGTACTCAATAAAAATGCTTCCAACGCATCTTTAAAAGGAGAATATGGGCATGCCGTAGGCCGAATGATTCAAAGTCCTTTGGGACAAAAGTATCTTGGAAACAGCCATTTGACAAGAATGCTTACATATACCGGGGCTGCTTGTGATGCACGAATGGATGGAGCTCCAGTAGCGGTGATGTCTAATAGTGGAAGTGGCAATCAGGGTATTACAGCTACTTTGCCGGTGCTTACTTTTGCTGAGGATGAGAAAAAGAGTCATGAAGAAACCATTCGTGCGTTGATCCTTAGTAATCTCATGGTTGTCTATATCAAGCAGAAACTTGGAAGACTTTCTGCCCTTTGTGGTTGTGTAGTGGCCGCAACCGGTTCGTCTTGTGGTATTACATATCTGATGGGAGGAACTAAAGAGCAGATAGGCTTTGCTATTAAAAATATGGTGGGCAATATCACAGGTATGCTTTGTGATGGTGCAAAACCGAGTTGTGCCATGAAGGTGACAAGCGGTGTTAGCTCTGCTATGCTCTCAGCCCTTTTGGCAATGGAACAAAAGGTTGTGACATCTTCTGAAGGTATCGTTGACAATGATGTGGATCTGACTGTCGACAATCTGACTTCTATTGGTCGTGAAGCTATGTGTGAAACAGACCAACTCGTTTTGAAAATTATGACAAGTAAGAATAAGTAGTACTTGCCTTCCATCGATATATTGATGCTAAGCTGTTTCCTTATTGCTTGGTATCGGGGATAGATGGTCGAGTAAACAACATAATTATATAAGAAGGGGTTGTGTCATATTTGTGAAATGTCACAATCCCTCTTGTTATTATAGACGCTTTTGAGACTGATGTACAAAGAGGTTCTAATCGTTTGTTGGATCAACTCACCTCTTTGTATTATTGTCATTTTTAACGAACTTTGTCCTACGATGTCGTTTTGTGCGGCTATAATTATTCCTTAAGGAAAGAACTTATGATAAATTTGAAAGATAGTTTGATAGGAAAATGGAGTGCTAAGCATCCTTTTATCGCCAGTATTGTAGCTATGATTTTAATCTCATGCTTTATCATATTTGTGGTTATCTTGGGCACCTCTTTGTACACTCGTCATGGACAATATAGAGTTGTTCCGGAATTGAAAGGTATGACAGTCGATGAGGCTATGGGCAAACTCGATGAATTGGGTTTGCGATATGAGGTTGTAGACTCGGTGTATAGCCGTCAGTATCCTCTTGGAGCTATCGTAGAGTTGGTGCCTGAGGTTGGAAGTAAGGTTAAGCCGGGCCGAATTATATTTATCACAGTTAACGCTTCTACACCTCAAAAAGGCATTATCCCTGATTTGAAGGATCTGTCTTTGAGACAAGCCCGATACACTTTGGAAGGTTTGGGATTTACTTCAATTACGGAAAGATATGTTGATGGTGAGCATCAAGACCTTGTTACCGGCATTGAGACAGATGATGGACGCAGCCTTGCTCAAGGAGATCGTATCGAGCTCAACACTCCTTTGGTAATATGTGTCAGCAGGAAGGCTGTTGTTACATACGAAGCTGATTCGGCACTGCTGGAGAAACCGGATATTGAAGAGTTGGATTCAGTTAAGCACGACAAGTCTAATTCAAATGAGAGTTGGTTGTAATATTTGCTTGAGTGCTTGTTGAATGTTATTTGTGGCAGGCGGTCTGCCACTTCTATTTAAATATGTTTACTTTATACTATGTCTTATAATCTTGGTGAAGATTCTTCGGAGCAATATGATAGTCCCATGTCTCAATCGTCTTATGATCCGTTGGATTATGAAGATGAAGAGGATGATTTTCAGGACGAAGACAATGGCTCATCCGAAAATGGTCTCTACGAACATTTCCGTTTTGTTGCAGATCCGGGTCAGGCATTGATGAGAGCTGATAAGTTTCTTCATGACAGACTTAAGCGAGTTTCAAGAAATCGTATTCAGTTAGCTGCTGAGGCCGGTTATGTTTTTGCCAATAATCAAGCTATCAAGAGCAGTTATAAGGTGAAACCGGGGGATGTGCTGACTCTTTGTTTGACCAGACCTCGTGCAGAATTTGAGATTATCCCTCAAGATATCCCTCTCGATATTGTTTACGAAGACTCTTACCTTTTGGTTGTAAATAAGCCGGCCGGCATGGTTGTCCATCCGGGCCATGGCAATTATTCGGATACTCTGTTAAATGCTTTGGCTTATTATTTTCAGAATCAACCCGGTTATGTATCTAAAGATCCTCGTCTGGGGTTGGTACATCGTATAGACAAAGATACGAGCGGGCTTCTGGTAGTTGCCAAAACAGATGATGCCAAGGCTCATCTTGCCAATCAATTTTTTCATAAAACATCTGCTCGTACTTATCGTGCTCTTGTATGGGGACGCTTTGATTCTCCGGAAGGTACGATAGAGGGAAATATTGCCAGAGATCCTAAGGATAGGGTAGTGATGAAAGTCTTTGCTCCGAATAGTGAAATCGGCAAACCGGCTATTACCCATTATACCGTCTTGGAGGAATTGGCTTTTACCTCATGGATTGAATGTCGTCTTGAGACAGGGCGAACACATCAAATACGAGCTCATATGTCTTCGATTGGCCATCCTCTATTTTCTGATGATAAATATGGTGGCTCAAAGATCCTAAGAGGAAATACAACAGCTAAATACAAGCAGTTTGTAAACAATTGTTTTGCATTGTGTCCCAGGCAGGCTTTGCATGCCAAGACCCTTGGTTTTGAACATCCGCATACCGGTGAGTGGATGAGTTTCGACTCAGAATTGCCGGATGATATGACACGTCTGCTGATGCGTTGGCAGGCATATACACACACTTTGACCAATGATTAATCAATCAATTATTGCCGTAGTAGCCGGTGGCTATTCCGGAGAATGGAAAGTCTCCATTGCTTCAGCTAAGTCGCTGATGCAATGGATTGACAGAAGTAAGTTTTCACCTTATCTCATTAAGTTGGATCACGAAGGATGGTCTGTGGTAGAAGGTCCCCAAGGGGAGTCTCTTAATCTACCTGTTGATAAGAATGTATTTGGATGTACTTTAGGTAATGGGGAAACGATTCGTTTTGAATATGCCTTTATTACTATACATGGTACTCCCGGGGAGAATGGTCTTCTTCAAGGCTATTTTGATATGCTTCAGATTCCTTACAACACAGGAGGTGTTTTGACCGAATCTCTGACATTCGACAAGTTTGCATGTAATCACTACTTGAGTAGCTTTCCCGATATTCATGTGGCTAAGTCCATACAAGTTCGTACTCTCCACAATATTCCAAAGGAGGATGATGTAGTTATGCAGTTGGGACTTCCGGTCTTTGTGAAGCCTAATGCGGGTGGATCTTCTATAGCTACCTTCAAGGTGTCTAACAAGGAGGATCTTCTCCCTGCCATAAAGAAAGCCTTTGATGAGGCAAACGAGGTCTTGATTGAATCGCTCCTAACCGGTACAGAGGTTACTTGTGGCTGTTATTATTCGGAAGGTAAAGGTTGTGTCGCACTTCCATTGACCGAGGTTGTGAGTCACAATACATTTTTTGATTATGAGGCGAAATACAAAGGGGCTGTGGATGAGATTACTCCTGCTCGCATTCCCGATGATTTGAGAGATCGATTGCAATCTCTTACAATGAAAATCTATGGATATGTCCACGCTCATGGATTTATCCGTGCAGATTATATTGTAAACGAATCGGGTGTACCATATTTGCTTGAAGTAAATACGACCCCCGGAATGACTGCAACCAGTTTTATTCCTCAGCAAGTGCGTGCTGCGGGCATGACGATGACAGAAGTATTGACAGATATTATCTCGCAGAAGTTGTCATGACACAAATTGCAATATTGGCTTATTTTATACTCTAACTTTGCTCATGTAGCAAGCTATATCCTTCGGTCAGAAGAGTCTCTTTCTATTGAGATATTTGGATATATTGCTGTCAGATTAGGGTAGATGAGGGTATATTGAAGTCTCTCAAACACCCTATTAATGTAGAAGAGCATTTCAATTTTGAAAGATAAGCTCCCCTTTTGGGATTCTAATGTCGGCTGTCCGATACAAACATTTTCAAGATTGAGTCATCAATCAGCATTTGATCCAAGCGAATGCTTTATGGGACAAAGAGTTTGCCTAAATGGATGGTTTTTCCTTTTTGAATGTATTGAAAGGTTGGCTGTCCGATAAAACTAAGCATGATTTTCAGGCTGATGCCTCGAAATAGGTGATACCGTTTGGTTAGAGAGCAATCGAGAGCAGTTTATATGAAATCCAAGTTTGTTGAGCTGTCAAAACTCTTATCGGAACAGCAATCATTTGGATAAAATGTTGTAGAGAAGTCTCTTTAGCTTGTTGTTTGATCAGATAAGGATTGAAAAGATTGATAAGGATAGATAAAGGAAGGGCCTCCACCGCTTTTATAATGCGGGAGAGGCCCTTCTTTTGTCCATTATGTATCAGGTGAAACTATAGTGTAGAAACCCTATTTGCTCGCTATTTGGTCACTTCATGGATCCATTTGGCCATATCCTGTAAAACCTCCTCAGATATAGTCTCTTCAATGTTTGCATATTCGTTTGGATATCCTGTGTTGCAATGTTGGAAGAGGTGGTTGAGGTTTGGATACCTCTTTATCATATTGTGCTTACCTTGAGGCAGGTTGTGACGAATGTTTTCGATGTTGTCATCTGCGAATACTTGATGATCTTTATCTCCGTTTAGAGCCATGATCGGACAACGAACATTTTGAATGTCTTTGGTAGGATCATATTGAACAAAATAACGCATCCATGGATTTTTCATCATTTGCGTTACCTGTTGAACTACTCTCTTTTGAAAATCATTTAGACCTTCCATCTTTGGATTGCCGGTTTGAGCCATCAAATCGTCTGCATCTTTATAGCTTCCACCTTTTGACAGGTAATCCATAATCTCTTTTACAACCTTTCTGAAAGCTTTGTTTTGGTTACAATCAGACATTTCATCAAAAGTGACCTGTTTGTATAGGATCTGATCTCCTCTTACTCCCGGTGCTGCCAGGCAGATGATGAAGTCCGTTTTTCCTTGAGCGGCAGCCATAAGTGCGATCATCCCTCCTTCACTGTGTCCGACTATTCCTATCTTTCTGAATCCCTCTTTCCTAAGAAATTGGACAGCTGAGACCGCATCTTGCATAAAGTCTTTTGTTGTTGCATTGGCAACTTCTCCTTTGGAGCCTCCTACGCCTCTATCATCATATCTCAGCGATGCTATGCCGTGGTGTGCAAAGTAATCGGCAATGACAGCGAAAGGTTTGTGCTCGAAGATTGTCTCATCTCTATCTTGTTGTCCACTACCTGATACAAAAACAATGATTGGAGTTTTTGCCTTTCTCTTCTTATCGTAGCCGATAGGGTAAGTAATAGTGCCTGCCAATGTACTGTTGCCTTGTGGATTGGTGAAGGTCACCTCTTGTGTCTTATATGAAAAAGGAGGTTGAGGGGTTTGTGGTCTTTTTATCTCTTTGAGCTTTCCCATCTCAATATCGGAAAGCCTTTGCATCTTCAATGGCAATGAGATATTCATTTGCAAGAATGTGCCCTCCATGCAATCGTCTTTGATTGCAGCTTTATATTTGACTCCGATACTTCTTACTTCTATCTCTACAGAGTCTGCCGATATAGAGATGAGATTGGCAGGTATGTCGTATGCCCGTTGGTCCGGGCTGTCCATCGTGACCTTTGGTGGGTTTTGAGAAAAGTTGAATCTGATGGTAAGGCTATTCCCTTGGACATTAAGGGCTCCACTCCAAGTACCTTGAATCTTTTCTAAAAGTTTCTGTTGCTCTCTGTTAAGCGTCTTTCTTTTCTTCTGTTTGTCCAATTTGATCGGAATCTTAAATCCTCTTTGAGAGAAGGTTCCTTGAAGTTGATCGTTTTTCAATTTGGCAGTAAATATGGCAGATAGCTCAGATGACTTTAGGGCTATGGAATCTTTGGATAAATACAATTCTTCCATAGGTAGATCGTATGCTTTTTGATCCGGACTGTCTACACTGTACCGATGGCTGTTTGTGTCAATGTGAATTACAATGGCAAGTTTTGTGCCCATGACATTGAGATTTCCCTCCCAAGCTCCGTCTAAAGATTGTCCCATAAGGGGCGCAAAGCTGAGGATACACAAGAATAGAAGTAACTTAGTTTTCATAAATTTAATTGAGTAAGAGAAGCCGCTTTGAGGAGACTTCAAAAAGGTATTCGGAAGTCCTTATCAAAAAGTCTCGAAACAAATCAAATCGGCATCCAATTATTATCCGACAAAGCTAAATATGTCATTAGATCTTTCTGAATACATATTTGGGATAAAGGTATAAATTAATTGCTGTCGTCTAATCAATAAGGAGGCGCATGGGTGATATCTTTTCAAACAGTTTATTTGAAACAAATCAGTACCTTTAGAAACTGTTTTGAATTTATTGTAAAGTACAAGCAAGGGTTTTGAATTATCGTTTGTCGGATTATCTGAAGCCATTTGAGTTGTTTCTCAACGAGATGTTCTCAATCTATAGCTTCATTTAACTCGAATACTTAGCTCAAAACATCTTCTTATTTTCAAAAATCATTAACCGGGATGTTGGGAGAAGTTGACCTTTTTATTGTTTGTCAATGCTCTTCTGCGTCAAGAAAGAAAGATTTATTATGATGGATTACAATTTTGATGATATTCGGCCATACACAGACCGGGAGACACCTCTTGCGGTCGAGACTCTTCTCAAGGATCAAGAGTTTCAGATGCTAAGGTCCAAGTTGATGCCTGATGTGGACAATGAAGCTTTTGCAAAGATATGTCGTACATGCAACCAAGCCAGAGATGCCTTTAAGGCGGTCATTGGTTGTGAGGTCGGGACTCGAATTTTGACTACATCGACCTTTACATACGATGCCTCGGGAAGAAGCCGTCTTGGTGAGGATAAGGCTTTTACCTACATCAGTAATCATAGAGATATTATTGTCGATCCTTTGTTTTTGAATGTAAGTTTGAAGAATATCAACTACAGGATGGCTCAAATTGCCATAGGAGACAATCTCATCAAGCGTCAGTGGATAGGTATCTTGGTCAAGTTGTTTGGTAGTTTCTTGGTTAAGAGAACTCCCTCTTTGAGAGAAAAGATAGCTGAATCGACTAAGTTATCAGCATATATTCATCATGTGACATCCGATCTCAATGAGTCTGTATGGATTGCACAGCGTCAGGGAAGAGCCAAAGATTCGGACGACAGGACACAGTCGGCTCTGATAAAGATGTTGACAATGGGTGCTGAAGGACCTATTATAGACCGTCTTAAATCATTGAATATTGTACCTACAACATTTAGCTATGAATATGATCCGTGTGATTTTTTGAAAGCGCGTGAGATGCAGGCTAAGCGAGACAATCCTTCTTACAAGAAGTCTCCTCAAGAGGATTTGATCAATATGGCTACCGGA
Organism: Falsiporphyromonas endometrii; assembly: GCF_042654485.1. Lineage (NCBI taxonomy): Bacteria > Pseudomonadati > Bacteroidota > Bacteroidia > Bacteroidales > Porphyromonadaceae > Falsiporphyromonas > Falsiporphyromonas endometrii. The sequence goes on from NZ_JBHSGO010000039.1 coordinate 38,718, forward strand.
GTTCAAGGTTCGAAGGGACGAGTCCATTTGACATTCGGTACACCACTTAATAAGATGTTGAATGAAGTTGATCCCTCTCTGTCAAACAAGTTGCAGATCGAATCCGTATGTAAGTTGATTGATCGAGAGATTCATTCGCATTATCGTCTTTATCCCGGCAATTATATTGCAGCCGATATGTTGGAGGGGTCGGATCGTTTTTCCAAAGAATATGGATTAGCTGACAGGATGCGCTTTGAGGATTACCTCAATTCTCAGCTTCAAAAGATTGTCTTCGAGGATTCTGCTATTCAGAAGGATGAGCCATTCTTGAAGAAATGTATCTTAAAGATGTATGCAAATCCTTTATACAACAAATTGGACGCTACCAAATAGAGATAAGACATTTCTTTGGATTGGGACAAAAAATTAGGGTCATAAAAGGATCTCTATTATCATCAAATGAAAATAAAGAGATGCTTTTATGACCCTTGTTGTATCTTCAAACCTCTTCTAATACCTTCTTTTGCAAGTCATATTGAGATAGGTTCTTTTGGCCTTGAGAATGGTTTGTCTACGCATGAAGGTTGTCTAAAGCGTGGTAAGAGGCCTAACTGTTTCTTTGTTTGAGCTTCTCTTTGCGCTCTTTCTCGCGCAATTTTAGTTTTTCTTTGCGCTCCTTCTCCTTTTCTTTGAGTTGGCGTTTGCGTTCTTTTTCACGCTCTTTGCGCTCCTTTTCTCTTTGCTTGAGTTTTTCTTTACGCTCTCTTTCTCTTTGTTTGAGCTGCTTTTTACGCTCTCTTTCTCTTTGGCGTAACTCAGCTTTACGCTCTTTTTCTTTTTGTCGTTTAATTTTTTCTTGTTCTCTTTTGCTGAGTTGCTCTTCTTCTTTTCGATCTTGGTACAACTCTTTGATGTCAGAGTAGGTTACATTCTCATTTGGTGTTACTACCGGCTTGAGCACATTTTGCGTCTTGTCTTCTTTCTCCTCCTTTTGGATTGGAGTTTTGGATGATGTTTCAACCTGCTTGGTAGAATCTGTTTTAATTCTTTCTTTAACCTCTTTTCTGTCTATCTCAAAATTGAGCGGTTGCTCTTCGGTTGCCTTTTTATCTTCAACATTCTTTTCTTCTGAAGGTTCTTGATCTGTGGCAATGGTTTCTTCGGACTGCGAAGTCTCTTTTACCTGTTTTTTATCCCTTTCCAAAGCCGGTCTTACTGATCTGATCTTCTTGTCTTTTGAAGATTCGGTAACCTGTTGAAGATCTCCATTATTTTGTTCTTTGTCATCTGTCTTTTCTATGTTTTGCCCCGTGAGAACTCTCCAGCGAGCTAATACGGTTTCTACATCTTGACCTTTATAGTTTTGTGCGACAAATTGGATATACTCTTTGAGACTTCTTCCTTTTTGAAGCAATTCCGCATTAGATTTGGAGATGGGGAACAACAATGCATCATCAATAAGTTTAGGCATATAGCCATCTTTGGCATAGGCTTGTCGTATATAAAACCAAGCGGTAGAGGCATTAGGCAGATCACTGATAATGATTTGTTGCCAGTCACCTATTTCGGACAACTTGGCATCCAGCGTGTATCTTGTAAATCTTGAATAGTCAAAAGCACTGACAGCAAAGATTATGGCATTGCGATCGATAGAGCCGGACGGGAAGATTAGTCTGAGTTCGTATCGGTCCGGTTTTCTGTCAAACTGAGGTAGGGTAGAGTCGGCTGCAGAAGCTCCGGCCCCTTCACCTGCAAACTGTATATTCCAGTCCATCTCTTTGTAACCACCTTGACTTATTCGTCTGCCCTTTAGTAGATCTCCCAGCATGGATTGTGCAAGTTCAGAAATATCTGCATCCGGCTTCATTGCAATGACCTCTTGAAGTGCTTTCTTAAATCCTTCGCTGTCATTTTCGAGCACATAGCATAATGCATCTAAGAATGCAATTTTAGGAAGCAGTTGCGAGGTGGGGAAGTTGTCTTTTAGCTCCTTGTATTTGCTTCTTACTTTGTCTTGGTCTCCCTTGAAATAAGCGTTGAAAGCTGTGTCATAAATGCTATTCTGCTCGTTATATTTAGCTCTGAGTTTCTTTATATAATCCTTGTCTTGAAGTGCTTTTGCTAAATTGTCTTCGGGAAATTCTTTCAGAATAAGCTGTCTGCATCGTTCGGCATCTGCAGTTTGATTTGTGCGAGCATAGAGCAGATACAGGTTGTACAATACATCCAATCTCTTTTCGAACTTTGGAAATCTCTTTAGTAGCTCTTCATAAGTGTATATAGCCTCTTCAAATTTCTCCATCTGTTCGTTGAAGACTTTGCCCATTCCGAAGAGTCCCTCCTCTATTATTTTGTTGGATCTCTCCATAGCTTCCGGAGTGAGAGGAAGGTTTTTGAGATAATACTCCCTTTCGAAGGGATCGTTTTCTTTCGATAGATCTTGTTGGGTAGAATCTTTGGCAGCAATCCCCTTAGCTCCATTTTTGTTTATCGAGGTCGAATCGGCAACCTTATCCATTTCTTGATTTTGCTCGGGAGCCGTAAATCCGGGTTCTTTGTTGCTTCTTCTCCAGTTGTCTTCGAGTATTCTTCGTCCCCATTTCTTTTCAAATGCCGCTTTTCCTTGTGTCATCAGAGGAGGATTGTAGAAATAAAATTCTCCGTTGTTCGGTACATTGCTTGGCATATCAGGAGTGTTGTTGCGGTTGGGGTTCATCGCATCAGCCTGCTGATTGAGTTTGTCTTGCCGGTTTTTAAGGTCAGCCATTTCGGCTTCTTTTGCCTTCCTTTTTGCCTCCTCTTTGGCCGTTTTTATTGCTTTGTCAATGATTTCCAAACGATCTTTTTCGGGCAAAGAGGCAAGATGTTGCAGGCTGTCTTGCTCTTCCACCTGCTTCGAAAAGACTACAAGTGCATCAAGGTCGGAAGATGTTTTATCTACTCTTTCATACTCCTGATTTGATTTGTTGATGGTCCTGAGAGCATTGGCAAAACAGGGCTTTGCTTTGGTGTATTTGTGTTGGCTGTAATAGATGTTCCCAAGTTTGAGGTTGCAAAGACCATAATCAGCAGCCTTGAGGTGGCTTGAGTCAGCTCCCAATTGATATGCCTTGATGGCTTTGGCTGTGTCAGGAATATTCATGTAGGTGTTGCCGATGGCAAGATAGATTTGATCCTGCACATCGTCATACTTTTCTTTGCGCGCCATGCGTTCAAGTTTTTTTGCAACAGGCAAGGGTTTGTCTCTGCCTTCTACCTCTGTGCATCTTATCCTTGCTGCAAGATCCAAATCGAAAGGAGGTGCGAGAGAGATGACCTTTTTATAGGCTTTGCGAGCCTCTTGATACATTTCGGATGCTTGTGCCAATTGTCCTGCAAGGTAATAGAGGCGTGCTCTTTGTCTTTTGTTCTTTTCCAACTTGGCTGCATTGACAAGGTGTCTTACCGCCTCTTTATCGTTGCCCAGCTTCCATTGGCGCTCAGCCATGGCTAAGTTGTACACCCTCTTGGAATCTTTTTTTTGAGGATTAGCTATGCTTTTGATTATTTCATCCGTGTCGTTTATCCATCCAAGAGCATTGTAACATCTTATCTGCCATAGTTTTGCTTCGTCTCTGATATATGGCTCGGTCTTGTATATCCTGGCTATGTACCCAAAGGTTGCCATAGCTTCGAGATAGTCTCCATTGTAATATTGCGATTTGCCAAGCAGCATCCAGGCATTATGGAGGAATGGATTGTATTCGACCTTTTCTAAGAAGGCCTTTTGTTTTTTGTCTCTTCGGTTGATCTTGAGTTTCTCCGGTTTAGCTCGCAGGCTATGAAGAGAAATGGCTTTTCTGGCTTTTGTAATGGCATTGTCATAGGGGCCTCCGATTGTTTTCTTTTCGTCAAATCCATTGTATGAAGATGGCTCGATGACAATAGGCTGAGAAAAACTCTCTTTATATCCTTCGATCATATTGTTGTAGGCTTCATCGAAGAAGTTCTTACCATTATAATAGACATTGTATCTGGTGGTAAAGCCCTGGTAGAATCGGTTGAATGCCGTGTTTTTCTTTGTGTTGCATCCGTAAAAACTCAAAATAGCCATAATACAAACAACCAAGAGGATGATTGTATATGGACCTTTGGTGATATGGGGCTGTTTGGTGTCGTGCATCATAAAAAGAGATAGTTTAGCATTGCCTTCCCTATGTTATACAAACTACAAAAGCCTCCAATTAGTATATGGAGAATCTTAGGTTGAATAGATTGGTCGTTTGAAAACGATGGCTAATGCATTGCTAAAGTACAAAATAAACAAATGTTTTTGTCTAATGAGGTCTAATTGGAGACTGCTCATCATTGTTCCATTGAACGATGTTAATCATGACTACTCCCTTCATAGTGTTCGATACATTGCAGATGGCTATTGGTATCCTTTATATTAAGAAGCCCCAACCATAAAATGTATGTCGCTTTTATGATGGGGGCTTATTTTTGTTGCAAATGTAAATCAGACTCTTGCTATTGAGAAAGTAGCAAGAGGTGACCTCGGAAGTAAGACTGTATCAAACAAACATACCCTCAAGAAAGGAGCGTTTTAATAAACGAAGCTTGTCCAATCTCAATTCAGATAAACGAATAAGTGTATCTAACTTGTGGAAGAAGGCGCCAATCTGCTTTTGTTCTTTGTATGAAGTCATTAAAAATTTCATTGTGAGAAATTCATCAAAACTAATACTCCTCCCATCTCTAATTCCATATGTAACCGATTCAAGATCTTTAATAAACTTTTCTGAATTAAAGATGTATTTCCAAAATATGTCATGATGAATTTCAGGAACTTTGAAATCTATGACCGTATATGCAGGAGAAGTAATCCCCTCAATTAATGAGTGTGCAAAACCTCCCTGAAATGATCTAAGGTGTATAACAAATTGTCCGGGTTTAACTCGTTTGTAGGTTGACTCGTTTTTCTTATCATGTGAAATGTTAAAATCTAAGTCTTCTCTTTTTACCATACCATATTCTTGTGTTGCCGACAATACCGGTAAATCTGGGTGGTTTTTATCCGAGATAGAGTAAAACAAATCTTCAGCTTTACACTCCACCCAGTCATCAGTAAATCCTTCAAATCTCACTTCGGGGACTTTTTGCCCGGGCTTTGGGAACATCTTTGTGAGCATGGACTTTTTAATATCATTCAGTTTGTCACATTTGCGCTGTTGGAGGTTAAGAAGATGATCTATGCGCTCGAAGAGCTTACCTATCTTTTTTTGCTCTGGAAGGGATGGAATAAATATGTCTTTTTGTAGAATTTCATCTTTTGTTATGCCCTTGATTGAAGTTCCTTGAACCAGATTTAAGTCTTTCAATAAGAGAGTGTAGATAGAGAATGCCGAAAAATATTTATCAGTTTTAAGTTTGGATAAGCTGGTAAAGTCTTGACTTGTAGCATAATCAAAAGGAATAAGAGCCAACTTTCCAACACCTACACGTGTAACAATAGCCAAAGAATTTGAAGGAATGAATTTAGTGGCAGTGTTTTTTAAAGCCTTTGCTGTGATAAATTTTCTTGGAACCACGTTGAGAACATCATCTTGTATAAGGTCGGAGGATTGTATCCATGGCAAACCACAAGATGACCAATAATCTTTATTGATGGTGGATGGAGTCCCTCCCCCATAATTACATTCTGCTATCTCCCCTAAGGTCTTTTCGCACCAGGCCTCTTCAAATCCTTGAAATCTTATTTTGGGCTTATCCATGTTCATCATCTTTATCTTCTCTGAGTACTTCAATGAGTTCGCCGATTCATATTTTTGTCTGTTGATGGCAAGACAACCTTGTACAACACATATCACAGGTTATCATTTTTGTACTCGTTTTCCTTGACTCTGTAACACATCTTATTGGCCAATTCCTGCCTATTCATTGTGAGAATCATTTGATTGTGAGGACAAATATACCAAAAAGGGTATGTAAATATGCTTCTTGTCCCTATTGCTTCCGAACGCTTTTTGCCTTTTGTCGCCCCCTTCTTTTAGCCATTTTTCTCCTTTCTTTCTACATAAAAAAGGTCATTTTCTCGTCTTTTTCCGTCAAATCACATCCCAAACAATGCATCTTTTTAGAGAAAATGGAGGACCCAAAACGGGTATTATATGGCAAATAATGTTAAATATTCAAGCCCGCTTTCAGACTCAAAACAGCCCTTTTTGACTTACGAATGAGGCTCATTCTCCACAAAATCAAAAAGCGATAGTACGAAACCGTCCTATCTGAATGTTAATATATGTATAGGCTACTTTTTATGGACAAATTGGGGGCTTAAAAGTGGACTTCAGGCTGCCTTTTTTGTAAGGTCGCGCGACTTGCAATCTGTTCTCGCGCGACCTTGAGGGTAGACTCGCGCGAGGTTGCACCCGAAGTAGCGCGACTTTGCATGTCAAGGTCGCGCGAGATCAGATCGAAAGTCGCGCGAGAACAGATTGCTTCTCGCGCGAGCTTATTTGTTAAAATAGCGCATAAAAAAGCCCATTTCGTACTAATAAAACGGGCAAAGCGTGTATTGGGTCAGATTCCCCTAACCCCGATAGGTGTGAATTTTGGTATAAAAAGGAGCTGTTTGAGCCCCTTTTGGAGTATTATGAATAGTAATAATATTTAACAAATACGACTCCTCTTTTGCGAGCTTCACAGCCTGCAAAAAACGAGTGCCCAAGGCCTTGATTTCTATCCCTGCCTCTAAGGTAATTTGCTTCGATGGAGCAGGACACAACTTACCTGTGCGGAGGAGTTTTCCGCCAAGCAAAATGCCAATCAAAAGCAGGGTAAGTAAAATGACTGTCTCCATAGTATTTGTTCTTTATCGAAGCCTAAGGTACAAAAAAGTCTGCTCTTTTGCAATGTTGATTTCTTATTGCTTGATCTGAATTTTGAGCAATTGATAAAGTCTATATTTGTCGTAGAAAAACTCTACCTTTGCTTTGATGATATCGCATCAATGATTGTTTCGATATTTTCAAACGCTATGATGGTGCTTTGATGATACGACTATTTGTACCTTCTTTTCGGTTCTTTGAGATCCTCTTGAGAGTGTGATTTACATTTGCAAACAGATAGAATATGCAACGGGTTTATTTCATAGGTATTGGTGGCATTGGAATGAGTGCCCTTGCCAGGTATTTTAAGTTTAATGGATTTGAGGTGGCCGGGTATGACTTGACCCCATCTCCTCTTACAGATGCTTTGTCTCGTGAGGGTATGGATATTCACTTTGAGGATGACCCCAAACTTATCCCCGCACCTTTTATGAATTCTGAGGAGACTTTGGTGGTCTATACTCCGGCTATTCCCAAAGATCATAAAGAGCTTTTGATGTTTCAGAACTCCGGATTTGAAGTTGTCAAAAGAGCTCATGCCCTTGGCGAAATTACCCGTATGGAGAAAGCACTATGTGTGGCCGGCACGCATGGCAAGACAACCACTTCTACTTTGCTTGCCCATATTTTAAGATCTTCCCATGTCGATTGCAATGCCTTTTTAGGCGGTATTTCCATCAATTACGGGAGTAACTATTTGCTTAGTAAGAAAAGCGATTTGGCTGTAATTGAGGCTGATGAATACGATCGTTCGTTTCACCAACTGTCTCCCTATATGGCTATCGTGACCAGTACAGAGGCCGATCATCTCGATATCTATGGTACTCCGGAGGCATATATCGAAAGTTTTGCAAAGTTTGTCTCTCTTATTAAGCCGGGAGGAGTCCTTATCATGAAGAAGGGGCTTACTTTGGCTGATAAGGTTAAGCCGGGTGTTTCTGTTTATACCTATTCTTCAATAGAAGAGGCGGACTTTTATGCAGATAACATTAGAGTAAGCAATGGACATCTTTATTTTGACTGGCATAGGCCCAATGGTCTGTCATTGAAGGATCTTGACTTGGGTGTTCCATTGCGGGTAAATGTAGAAAATGCTGTTGCGGCCCTTGCTGTTGCTTCTCTCAATGGTGTCAAAGATGAAGAACTTGTAGCTGCAATAAAGTCTTTTGGAGGTGTCGAGAGGAGATTTCAAAGAATTGTGAACAATGACAAGGTTGTCTTGATCAATGATTATGCCCATCACCCGGGAGAACTTAGAGCAACCATCAAATCGGTGAGAGAACTTTATCACAACAAGCGTGTCTTGGGGATCTTTCAGCCACACCTCTATTCAAGAACTCGTGATTTTTATAAAGACTTTGCCGAGGCTCTTTCACATCTCGATGAGTTAATCTTGATTGATATTTATCCGGCAAGAGAAAAGCCGATAGAGGGGGTTAGCTCTCAAATGATAGCTGACTTGCTCCCTGAAATGAAAATTCCGGTCTTGCCCAAATCACAACTTGTCGATTATGTCAAGCAGATGACTGACCTTCCTGATGTCTTTTTGATACTGGGTGCCGGGGATATCGATCGTGAGGTAAAACCTTTGGCCGACTATCTTAATACCCTTATTTGACATCTTTTATATAGTAGCATTGTTGGTATATAGAATCGTTTTGTAGAAATTTAATCATATTAAGAGAGTTTTATTGGTGACTAAAGAAAGAATAAGTACCTTAGCACAACTTCCTTCAATTGTGCTGTATGCAATGATGAAGGGCTTCTTTAGTGGGGATTTCATCTCGAAAATTACAGACTGATGAAAAGTAAAAAAGCTAATAAAGAACAATATACAGAAGAGCCGGTTGAGCAAGTTGATGGCGGTACCCCACATCAGGATCATGCCGAGTATACGGAGCAGCGTGACTCAGATCCCAATGATACTTCTTCAATAGAAACGAATATTGGGGCTTCTAAAAAGAAGGATAGCCGTTTGGTAAGGTTTTTAATTGCCTTGTGTGCGGTTGTTTGTTTGGGCTATGTTGTTTGGGCAATGGTGTTCTTTTCTCGCCCTCGATATTATGGTGAAATACCTACCTGTAAGCATCTGTACATCTCTTTTGCCAATAATGAGTCCAATATCAATCTTAATGAGGAGGATGTGATCCGGGAACTCAAGCAAATGAATCAATATCCCATTGGCAAAAGGATAGATCAAATCTCAGTATTGAAAATAAAAAAGCAGATTGAGCAGATAGGTCTTTTTAAGGATGCTGAGGTCTATTTGACAAGCAATAATGATCTCTATATCCATCTTGATCGCAATAATCCTCTTTTTGCAGCACAAATAAATGGAAAGTCATATTATGTTGGCGTAAATCGATCCCTTATGAAGGCCTCAACAGAGTACCCTGTGCCTTTGTCAATTTTTGTTTCCGGGCATCTGGACAGTACAATGGCGGTAACGAAGATTTATGATTTGGTTGAGATTCTGTTAAGTGACCATCAATGGAAAGACCTTTTTTCGCAAATCTATGTGAAGGATGATGGAGACATTGTTTTGCTTTCCAGAATATCCGATACAGAAGTTATTCTGGGTAAGTCTTCCAATTGGAGCGAAAAGCTTGACAATCTAAAGATCTTTGTAGATCAGGTTATTTCTAAAAGTGGCTGGGATCAGTTTAATACAATCAATCTTAAGTTTGAAGGTCAGATTGTGACACAGCCTAATATTAGACAGAAATAGATATTTTGATAAAACTTCCAACCTCAAAGAATAAAATAACTAAGCCTATGGATTCTAACCCAATCTTTGCAGTCATCGATCTTGGTAGCTATGAGACTGTCGGTATGGTAGGTAGAAAGGACGATGGCAAAATTTGTCCGATAGCCTATACCAAAGAGCCTTCGTCTACAGCTGTCAGACATGGATATGTATGTAATATCGACTCGGCTGCAACATTATTTGATAAGATTATAACAAAACTGAGTAAAGAGGAATACCTTGGAGAGAATCGAGCTATTACAAAAGTATATGTAGGAGTGGGAGCACAATCTCTCAATTCTACGGAGGTGGTGGTGGAGAGATCTTTCGAGGAAGATATTGTTATTACCCAAGAGCTTTTGCAAGAGATGCGAGACGAGGCTTCTCAACTTAGAATAGCGGGCAAAGACAATCTTCTTGTGACCACTCCCACTTACTTGGTCAATGATGTTCAGGAAAAGAATCCCAAAGGCATGCCTTGTAAGTGTGTAAAGGCATTTTATCAAGTCATCACAGCGAGAGAAAGCATTCGCAAAAATATTGAGATTGCTCTTAAACGGATCAATGTGACTTTGGTCGATATTTTGGTCTCTCCCATTGCATTGGCAGACATAACGATGACCGAAGCCAATAAGACTTTGGGTTGCTGTCAAATAGACTTGGGCGCCGGCAAAACTTCGGTTTGTATTTATAAGAACCTTACTCCCGTAGCTCTCTATATCCTTCCTATGGGTGGTCAGAATGTTACGACAGACCTTACCTCTCTTCGATTCCTTGAGCGTGATGCCGAAAAGTTTAAGATTGAGAAAGGGTCGATGGTTGTTGAGTCGGATAGAAACAAGGGTTTTACTTTTGTGGATCAGGACAAGACAACAGAACGCAAGATCAGGTATTATGATTTTACGAAGATTACCTCTTCGAGAATGAAAGAGATTTTCGCTAACATCCTGAATATTATCACTTGTAGCGGAATGCAGAACTCTTTGGATGCCGGTTTGCAGATTACCGGAGGTGGAGCCAAGCTTAGCAAGTTTAAGGATTTCATGATAAAGAATCTTGAGTGTGTGGCAGATGTTACTTTGAGGAAAGACATGATTATTTGGGATAAGCCGGATATTGCCGATCCTAAGTGTTTTACTGCTTTGGGCCTTTTGAGATTGGCCAAGGAAGACTGTGTAGACATCAATAAGAATATCAGTGATCTCTTTGAATCGGAAGAATCTGCGGCGCAAGAGGCAGAGCAAAAAGAGGATGTACAAGATCCTATATCTGCTCTTTGGACTGAAGATGACGAGGCCGTTGCCGATGGAGAGTATGATGGAGGCAGCGTCATTATTCAAGACGATAAGGAGAGTGAAGATGAGATGGACGACACGATTGAGATTGCCACAAATTCGCAAAAGCAAAAGAAGTCTAAGAAGGAGAAGAGGGGTGGTATAGGTTCCACTTTTGGCTCTCTTATTCATAAAGCTTTGGACTTTTTCAGTGATGACGAAGAAGAGGATATGAAATAAACTATTTACTGACATAAGACAGACTCATGCAAGACGACGAAAAGCTTTTAAATATCAATTATGAAGAGACTACCTCAGAGAATCCAAAGCTCATAAAAGTGATTGGTGTCGGAGGTGGTGGCGGTAATGCCGTAATGAATATGCATCGGGTGGGAATCAATGATGTTACATTCCTTCTATGCAATACCGACCGCCAGGTCCTCAATAAGAGTAATATTGCCGAAAGAATAGTTATCGGCGAGAAACTTACCGGGGGATTGGGAGCGGGCAATGTTCCTGAGCGAGGCAGAGATGCTGCTTTGGCAAGTGAAGAAGAGATTAGACGCACTCTGAATGATGGTCATACGCGTATGGTGTTCGTTACAGCAGGTATGGGTGGTGGTACCGGTACCGGTGCAGCTCCTGTGATTAGCAAGATTGCCAAAGATATGGGCTTGCTTACCATTGGCATTGTGACGATACCTTTTTTGTTTGAGGGGCGCATAAAGATCATTCAAGCTCTCAAAGGGGTGGAAGAGATTCGTAAGAATGTGGATGCTTTGCTTGTTGTCAACAACGAACGTCTTTGTTCTATCTATCAAGATTTGACTTTGACCAATGCTTTTCAGCTTGCAGACCAGACCTTGACCAATGCTGCGACCGGCATCTCTAATATGATTAGTATTGAGGGTGTCATCAATGTGGACTTTGCCGATGTGAAGACTACTCTTGAGGATGGCGGTGTAGCTATTATCAGTAGTGGTGAGGGTGTAGGGGCCAATCGTCTTCATATGGCTTTTGAAGAGGCTATTAGATCTCCGTTGCTTAACAATAACAATGTCCTTCAGGCCAAGCGTATTTTGATCTATATCTATCACTCTCATGAGTACGAGCTTCATATGGATGAGATCAGTGCTGTCAATGACTTTACTTCGAAGATAGAGGCTCCGTATAGCAGTATTTGGGGACATGCTTTTGATGATGAACTTGGCGAAAAAGTCAAGGTAACAATCTTAGCTTCCGGCTATGACTTTGAGACAACAAAGGAAAGCATTAGCGGTATGACCAATAATGTGGTTGATCCGATTAGTTCGAAAGAAGAGGAGCGTAAGAATAAGCATGAGGAAAATCTTATCAGCACTTATTATAATGTCCCGACAATAGAGATGGGGATGAGCAAGCCTGTGATCCTTTCGCTTGCCGAATTGGATTATGATGAACTTATCATTGAATTGGATCGTACGCCGACCTATTCAAGGGATATGAAAAACATATCCGATATTCGTAGGCGTCATCAAAGCAAACTCCAGGCTAAGTCAGATGAGTTGAGAAAAGTTATTTCGGAAGATAATGCTATAAGTGGCTCTGACAATTCTAAGGATGATAAGAAGTCGGAAGGCACAAATAGTCGCACTATTACATTCTGATGATAGCCACTTCATAAGTCTTGGGTCGGTAATGGGGAGTTCTCCAAAGTCATAATATTCGTTTGGATAGAGGACTTTGGAGAACTTTTTTTGTTTCAAACACCTTGAAATATTCATCTTGTAGTTTGTAGATTTATAATGTCATTAGAGAAGAGTAAGATAGAGATATATCGAATGCCTGAAGAAGGTCTTCACAAGCAATTCCCTTTTGTTGGGGATGTGGTGGCCGGGTTTCCCTCTCCGGCCGGCGATTTTGAGATGGAACCTTTGGATATTTTGGGCAAGTACACCAAAAATTCCGAAGCTATATTTATTGGTAGAGCTTATGGAGTATCGATGGATGGTTTTATTGATGAGGGGGATTATTTTTTGATGGATCGCTCTCTCAGACTTGATCCCATTGATGGAGATATAGCTGTATGTGCGCTAAACGGGGAGTTTACCCTCAAGCAAATTCATATCAAAGAGGATGGTATTGAGCTTGTCCCTTACAACAAAAATTATCCTGTAATCCCGGTTCATGAGGATGACAACTTCACAATCTGGGCTATCGTAACTCTTATCATAAGACCTACCCCAACAAGATGGTTGCGCTGATAGATTGTAACAATTTTTATGCCTCGTGTCAGCGTCTTTTTGACCCCTCTCTTATCGATCGCCCTATTGTCGTTTTGTCTAACAACGATGGGTGTGTAATAGCAAGAAGTCAAGAGGCTAAAGATCTTGGTATCCCTATGGGAGCCCCGGCTTTTAAGTATAAAGCCGTTTTTGAGTCACATAAGGTGGCTGTCTTTTCGGCCAACTTCCCCTTGTATGGTGATATGAGTAGGCGAGTGATGAGTATCTTAAGGCGTTATAGTCCTAAGCAGGAGATCTATTCGATAGATGAATGTTTCTTGGATTTGGATGGACTCGATATAGATGATTTCAGATCTTTTGCGGCTGAGATAAGACAACATGTCACATCGTGGACGGGTATTCCCGTGTGTGTGGGGATTGCTCCAACAAAGGCTTTGGCGAAGGTGGCCAATCATGTTGCCAAAAAATTTAAGAAGGAGACCAAGGGTATTCATGTCATTGATTCTGAGGTTTTGAGACTGAAGGCATTGAAATGGCTTCCTATTGAAGATGTTTGGGGAATTGGTAGACGCCATTTTGTCAAGCTGCATCGCATCGGTATCAAAACAGCTTATGATTTTACCTGCCTTGATCCCGAATGGGTACAACATCAGATGACTATCGTAGGGCTTAGGCTTTATAATGACCTAAAAGGGATTGCTTCTATTGGACTGGAATATGCGGAGAGCTCCAAATCTATTTCTGTAACAAGGACCTTCCCATATGAGTATAGAGAGTACGATCAGTTGAGAGATAGAATAGTGGCTTTTGCATCTTCATGTGCCGAAAAGCTTAGAAAGCAACACTCGCTTTGTCGTAAGATAAGCATCTTTGTTCAGAGCAATCGTTTTGATAAAGTCAATCCTTATTATTCAAAGAAGGTCGATATTGTGCTTCCTTTCGATACTGATTCGACACATGACATAGTTGATTGTGCCGTGAAGGCTTTGTATCAGATTTTCAAACCAGGCGTGGGGTACAAAAGAGCCGGCGTTACATTGTCACAATTTATAGATGGTCGGGTTTATCAGCCGGCACTTTTCTTTAATGCAAATCCGAAACACAAGAACTTAATGAAGGTAGTGGACCGGATCAATCATAAATATCAATCAAATCTGATTCGCTTGGCCGCTACTGATCAGACTCAACATAAAATGGAACAGGGACATCTTTCCCCTTCATATACAACCAATATAAAGGATGTGATAAAAGTAAAGATCGAATAGAAACTATTGGTGTCCGATAAAATTTTCCTTTCTTATTTGTGTATATTGCTGTTGTATAAAAGTTAGAAAAGACCTATTGAAGATGCTCAATCGCCGAATACCTACGGATGAGCATTTCAATTTTGAAAGATAAGTTCCCCTTTTGGATTCTAAAGTCGGCTGTCCGATAAAACTAAGCGTGATTTATAGACTAATGCCTCAGAATAGGTAATACCGTTTAGTTAGAGAGTAATCGAGAGAACTGTTTATGTGAAATCCAAGTTTCTGAGCTGCCAAAACTTTTCTTGGACAGCAATAATTTGCATAAGAAAAATCTTCGTTTAAAATATTTTCCTCATTTAAATCCAGATTTGTCGTTAGAAAAAGAGTTGTGTCATAATTGCATTAGCGCCAAATCAACTATCATTTGTTCTTTATTGGTAAAAGGGCTGTGACTATCGATTAGGAAGGATCTTTTGAATTCCATATCTTGACACAGCCCTTTTTATCATACCAAAGGGCTAAAAAATCGCCAAATCATATCAGATACTATTTAGTCAAAATGCTCATTAATCAATGTTGGACAGAAATCTTTATTGATTGAGTTCTATTAATCAGAACAACGTAAATACCATCATTAAGTGATGAAGTGTCGAACGACGACGTATTTGAACTTGTCATAAGTAATCTACCTTCAATTGAATAGATTTGAATCTTTTCAGCCTCTTTATTCAAGTTAGCAATATCTCTTACTGGCATTGGAGTAATAATAAATTGATCAAAAGTAATGGGGGCAAGACCTTCAGGTTCTTTTGGGTTCTCTGCTAGAATTGGGAATCCATCATTTTTATTAGAAGAATCTTTAACAAAAGCATTGCCTAGCTTTGTGACAAAATCATCTGTTTTCATGTCTTGAGAAGACAATTCAACAACCCCCTTTATTGCCTTATCACCATCAGATGTTAATGCTTCTGCACTTGCGACAGTAACCGTCTTGTCAACATAGACATGATCAAACTCAGACTTATCTTTATAAATAGGTTTATCGAATGTGCCAATAAATCGTCCTGTAAACATTGGATCTCCGTTAGAATCTCCAGAAATACTTACACTTACATAGCTGTTTTTCATTGTAAAAGGTGATCCAACAAAGCCGAAAGCCTGGCCAGCAAAAGACCCTTTACAAATCATTTGGCCATGAGCGAAGGTATTTATAATGACTGGAGGTGTTGTTTCATAACCTGTGACATTTATTCCTTCTGGAATATCTACATATGCACAGATTGCCCCCATTGTCATTGTGCCTATAAGATTACCTGTAAAAGAACAATGTTCAATTGATCCACCCAAAATGGTACTTACAATTCCGGCAGAAAATATGTCTTTTGCACTTACAGAAGCAGCAGAATGGCAATTAAAAATCCTACCCATGGAACATGATGCAAGGGAAGCAATACTTCCACCACCTACAAAAGTACAATTTTCAGAAAGTTTTAGATTCAACAATGAGCCATTTGGCCCGATGAACCCAAATAACCCTCCTCCTCCAATAGTTAGAATTTTCTTTGCTTTCTCCTCTTTTGAAGCATATGGATTATCTTCGTTGTCATAGAAGACATACAAGTTTGAAATTGTATGATTATCTCCATCATAAACACCATCGAAAGGAATGGACTCATCAAAGCTTTGTGTTTTATCATTAACAGTTTTCTGATAAGCATCAAATACTCCGATTGGTCTAAAACTCTTCTTGTCTTCAGGCAATGTAGATGCATTCATGTCAAAATCTTTAGTCTGCTTGAAGTAAACACCTTTAAAAGTTTTTTTTTCTGATAAGACAATCTTAGAAAGATAAGCTAGATTCTCAGGAGTTTCAATTAAATAAGGATTCTCTTTTGTTCCATTACCATTAGACCATTTAGAAGCCTCACCAGTCCAAATGCTAGAAGAATTTTGAGCAAATAGACCGCTAGTAAAAGACAGAACAATAAGAAATAAAAAGGTCAATAATTTGTTCATAATGTTTTGTTTTTAATAGTTAATAATAAATTATGTGATCCAAATGTAATGAATATTCATTAATATCTCAATGTTGAAGTATTATTTATTTTATAAATAAGGCTGAATCATTACGAATAATGACACAGCCTCATATTTTTATATAGAAGTATTACCGGAATCAATCAATGGTAAATGGTATGAGTATGAAAAAATGATTGTTCCAATGATAAATATATATTAGAAGTTGTTTTACGAATTGATCTTAAATATCTTTAACCCCCTTAGGATGGAAGACTGATATGATTTAGATCTTATCATAGACCGAGTGTTATGCCGGCTGAGAGCATATTTCCTTTAGGACCTTTATCCGATTTGAATGCTGATGTCAGATCATAAGACAAATAGGCTCCAAGCATGCTATAGTTTACTTTAAACATAAGCGAAGGCACTACAGTCCTAAGTCCCAAGTTGTCTCCAAGTTTGGTATGTCCGCTAACATTTGGCACCCATACTTTTGAACTGGAAGCAGTTCGGATTTTTAGCTGTGGTCCAAAGGATATATTCAAATTACGTATAGGCTTATATCCAATCATAAATGGAATATCAAGGTAAGTGATGTGTAATCGGGAAGTGGAATAGTTGGTTCCATCTTTGGACTCTTGTACAGAAGATGTATTGTTGTCTGATTCTACGAAAGCATAATTACCGCTTAGATGAAGAGAGTTGAATTCGATGTTTAACCCTAATGTGAAGTTCCAATGGTTGTAGTCAACTCCTTGTCTTATCAATCCAATGGTATACCTTAGAGATGAGGCCCCCTTGAGGTGATCCCCGGCATCATCCAAAATGGTAGAAGGTCCGAACCCAAAACCTCCAAAACCAACGTAGAAGTAAGGTTTTGATTTTTTGCGGCAACAATCTTTGGACTCTCCGAATATGATCTTATTGATTCCGGAATTGATAAAACGCCTTTCTACGCTTCTTCCACTACCATAAGTCCCATTGAAGATACGAATGGTATTGTTGCCTTTTCCTTCAAAGATATCTACTGATACCCCCTTATCTCCAAGATTTTTTACTATTACAGTCTGATTGCCACGCCTTACAGTATCACAATTTTGTGCTGTACCTATTCCTATCGATATCAGACATGCGGAGATTATAAGTAATAATCGCTTCATAAGTTTTGATTGTTGTTATGGGATGAACCCGATTTATTTTAATTTAATTGATTACTCTTTGTTTTATGATCATTGCCCCCAAAGAGGCAATGATCTAAACATCTATTATTAAGCTAAATGAAAGAAAGTCTTTTTATCATTTTCAAAGAGAAGAAACAAAAGCAAAGGTCAAACTTTTTATACTTCTCTGTGGGTTGCTTTATCTGGCATTTATCCTGAGTTGCTCTGCCAATTCTTCTGTATCGTTTGCTCCACAAAGGACAATGAGGTACAGACTGTTTTCTTCAATATTGCGAGAATAGATCAAATACATTTTTGTTCTGGGAGTTGCCGGGGAGGTGCTAAATATATAATACCCGGAAACCAAAATACCTCCGTCGATGATTTCTCTTACCACTCTTGCCAATTCACGGTCTTTTGTGATAGCTGCCAAGATTTTTTTGAGTTGACTATCCTTTACCTTCTTGAGATATAGTGTTCTGCAGTAGTCAGAACCAAAATCTCTCAATGGCTCCCTTCCCAGTTGGGCAAATGTCGCATTGGTAGCCTTTCTGAGATTCCATAAAGTAATCTCACTCTCTAAGTGGATTGGTTTCTTTTTTTGTGCACACATCATTGAAGGCGCCAATGCCAAAAGCAGAATAGATATAAAGAATATCCATATCCTGTTGTGATGTGTTGTCATCTGATTTGATATATTCCAGTTCATAAGACAATTGACCTTTTTTATATTACTTTTTACCCGGTAGCAACGCTTTGACAACATCTTCTTTTCGAGGCTTTTTAGCCACATCAACATTGTTTAATGCTGTGATTGTCAGATCTTTTGCTAATTCGGGAGATCCTATGTATTCATTAGAAACAATGGCATAACTCTTGGAATAGTCATCATAATCCGGAGCCATGAAATACAGGCTTACAGTTGTAATGACAGCAATTAGGAGACAGGCTGCAGCCGATAGACTGAGGTAGAGTTTACGACCAAATAGGTTGCGGCGTGCTTTGAATACTTCAGAACTTATTTGTGGTATCTCTTTGCTGACAACCTGGCTACAAATCTCGGATGAGAAATCAAATAGCGGTCTCAATGTTTCATACTTCTCAGGTAAGACGTCTTTTGAGAAGAAAATCTTCAATTCCTCTTCTTCACTGTGAGAAGTCTTGCCTTCAAAATACTTATCCAACAGATTATCTATGTATTTGTTATCCATAATCGATCATTTACTTCTTGACAAAGAAATCAATAGCTCTCTTAATCTTTTGCGTGCCCGACTCAGATGGTTGTAGACGGCACTTGCATCAACTCCCAAGATTTGAGCAATCTCGTCAGATTCATATCCTTCAACCTCTTTCATGTAGAAACATAGGCGCTGCAAACGGGGTAGCTTTTCGATTGCTTGCTGAATCTGGTGAGATAGCTCGCTTCGCTCGATAGCTCGATCTGTGGTCTCTTCGCTTAGTTCAAATCCGGCATAATCAAGACTGCAATCATTTTTGTGCTTTCGTAGCACATCTATTGAGCGATGCTTTGTAATTGTGACAGCTAACGCTTCGATACTCCGATATTTGACAAGTTTGACCCTGTTGATCCAGAGCATAAGAAGTACCTCCTGCACCAAATCAGAGGCTGTCTCTTCATCGTGCAGGTATCCAACTGCCACCCTTTTTAATTTGGGACTCAGTGGAACGACTTCTTTTATGAAGGTTTCATCTGTCATTCATTAACCATTCACATTGCAAAAGGAATCTATTTCAGATTCATTGATTAAGCTTCCTTTAAGATGACCGGTAAGGAATGGTATATTCTTGCGGTTTGCTATCACCTTACTGAAGCTCTTTCAATATGAAGTCGTAACAAGGGGGTGAAATCTATCATCAAAAAGAAAGTTTTTTGAAAATATCTCTCAGAGAGAGGGTAGTCATAGTTATATATCCTTATAAAGTAGGTTGTAAGGATTTGTGTTAAGTGTCTGTAAAATAGTTGATTACTCCTTATTTAAGGTACATCTCCTTTAGTTTCTTATAAGAACTGTTCTTGACAGATTTACTGCTAAATGCTTTTACTGCTTGAGACAGTCTGTGTATGTCGGTACCGGTATAATCATAAAAGTTGTCCAAAAGAAGTTTGTTGGCTTTGTCTTGAGCCTCTTTGCCATAGTTGCCCGATAATGACATTAGGTCAAGTTGCAGTTTTATCCCCATATCTTTTAGCCTCTTATAATCACCCATATCCATATAGATATAACGTTCGGGATGTGCCAAGATCGGAAAGTATCCTTTGGACTTGATATCTTCAAGTGTTTTCCATAGATGAATAGGTGGGTTGTAGTAGGAGGTTTCTACCAGAAGATGATTGAGACTCTTGCCAATGGGAAGAAAATCATCGTCCTTTAGTCTTTCTTGAAAAAGATTGTCAAGCATATTTTCTGATGCCAAACGAAGCTCGATCTTTCCGGTATATTCTCTGCTTAATTCATCGAATACTGACCTCAAATGATCTGTTGTATTGGGCATATCTTCCATAATGTGAGGAGTACACCATATACGTTGAACTCCCAGAATTTCGTAGTAGTGAAGAGCTTTGAGAGATTCTTCCATTGTCTGAATGCCATCATCGACACCCGGAAGAAAATGAGAATGAAAATCCGTGTAACCGCTGAATATATTAGTATCTACCAGCTTTTTCTTTGAACTAAATATTGACATACCAAAAATTTTGTCCAAAGATATCAATCTTATATCAAATCTTTATCTAAAGATCTCAGAAACTGCTTTTTTGATGATTTGATAAGAGTAGCATTAAGTAGCATCAAGAGTATATTGGCCATAGTATATAATCTCGGCTTTGGATAAATGATGTTGGCTTATAGAGCTGTGTTTCTATTCCTCATTGAATAAGATGTGCCTTCCTCCCTCCTTTGAAGATTGTTTCACCAAACGTGAGAACAATTATAAGAACCATAAGTAATATGCTTATCTCTATGGATCTTCATTACAATTATTGACTAAGATGGTACAACGGTATCTTCTTTTGTAAGGACACTCCATTATATGTCCTTATAGAAAAATGGTAATCTTAATTGTTAGAGCCAATAATTCTTTCTTCCCTGCAACGTTCCTTTTAATTGATGCATCATATCCCAAATATGATCTTTTCTGTGTCGAGAAGAGGCAAAGAAGTTTTAGTATTTGGACTATTATGGCGATTGATTGTCTCTTTTATGTAAAATTTTTATTTTGATATAACTAATTGATTTATAGTTATATAGCGTGTGCTTTGTGAGGGGCTGTTGGAAATATTCTTGATATATATTTGGAAGTTATAAATAAAACGTCTACATTTGTAATGTGTTTTTCATGGTATTAGATTTAAGGTTAACGAGAGAAAGCCGGGTGTCGGGAGACAGCCGGCTTTTTATTTTTGTACGATTGGCCTTGTTTTTATATGCTGTGAATAGATTTATAAAGACATATGATATTCTTCCTCTTGATGGTCTAATTTGATTTATGCTTGTGTTGATGTGAGATAGCTTGTAATTATAATTTCTCACTCTTGATACATTGTTGAAAACTTTGCAATTTTGCATACTAAATAGATAGATAAGTGACTGCTCCTATTAAATTTGTTTCATTAGGTCCCGGTGAGTCAGAATTGATCACATTGAAGGGGCTTCGGGCTTTAGACGGTGCCGATTGTATTTATTGTCCTCAGACTCGTCTTAGCTCCGGGAAGACTTTGTCCCGAGCCAATAAAGTGTTGTCCGAACTTGGCATCTCTGAGGATAAGGTTGTCTTGTTTGACCTTCCCATGAGTTTTGATCGAAGTGAGGCTCTTTTGGCCTATGATCGTGTTCGGGAAGATGCGATGCTCCGATTTTCGCATGGGGATGCTGTTTGCATTGTTGCAGAGGGTGATATTGGTATCTATTCTTCTGTCCATTATATTTATGATCGACTCAAAGAAGATGGCTATCCGGTTTTGCATATACCGGGCATTCCATCTTTTGTTGCGGCGAATGCGTTAGCCGGACTTCATCTTATTTCCGGTTCGGAGCGATTGGAGATCATTCCGGGCAATCCGACTATTGATGAACTCAATCGTTGTTTAAGTGATGGTTATACTGCGGTTATAATGAAGCTTAGTCAATGTTATGATGTCATTTGTCGGTTCCTTTCTAAACATCCCGACTTGGATGTTCATTACTTTGAAAATGTTGGTTCTTCCAATGAGATCCATTTATCTACATCCGAAAAAATATTAGCGTTAGATTTGTTTCCTTACTTTTCATTAATGATTATTCGTCCTACATCAAAAAAACAATGAAGCATATACCTCAATTTTTGATTGCAGCTCCTACTTCAGGCAGTGGAAAAACTACTATCAGTCGTGCGCTTATGGCCCTATTTAGTAGCAAGGGATATTGTGTACAACCATTTAAGTGCGGCCCGGATTACATTGATACCAAATACCATGAAGTGGTGTGTGGTCGTCCATCGGTCAATTTGGATACTTACATGGCTACGCCTTCTCATGTCAAAGAAGTCTATTCCTATTATACCCAAGATGCTGAAATATCTGTTATTGAAGGAATGATGGGATTGTTTGACGGCTATAGCAGAGATAAGGGGTCAAGCGCTGAGATTTCTCAGCTTTTGGGGCTTCCTGTGATTTTGGTTGTTGATGCCAAAGCTGCTGCATATTCCATTGCTCCGTTGCTATGGGGTTTTACTCGCTATCGTAAGAATGTGCGTATACGTGGTGTGATTTTTAATCGAGTTGGATCGGAGTCTCATTTCCGTATTCTTCAAGATTTGTGCGATGAAATCAAGTTGGAGTGCTTTGGATATATACCTAATGATAAGGCTTTGGACCAGCCTTCACGATATCTGGGGCTTGATTTTAGCCATCAAGAAAGTTTGCAAGAACAAGCACATCTTGTTTCTCTGTTGGAGCAGCATGTAGACTGGAAGCGTCTGCTAAAAGTTACAAAGCGTCCACGTCCTTCGGGGTCCAACCTGTTTGACAAAATTAAGTGGCAGGATAAGAAGATCTTGGTGGCCGAAAATGACGAGAGCTTTAGCTTCTTATATACGGAGCATCTTGACATACTTCGTAGAATGGGACATGTAGAGTTTTTTAATCCGGAAGAGGATCAGCTTATCCCACAGGATATAGATTTGCTCTATCTGCCCGGGGGCTATCCGGAGAAGCATCTGGAAGTTCTTTATGCCGCTAAGAATACGCGTAGCAGTATCAAAAAATATGCTGAGGCCGGAGGTCGTATATTGGCTGAATGCGGAGGAATGATGTACCTTAGTGAAGCTATCATTCCCGAGAGAGGGGATTCGGTAGAAATGGTTGGCATTTTTGATCATACTGTTTCTTGTCGCAAAAAAGATCGTAAGCTATCTCTTGGTTATCGCAACTTTAGTTATATGGGACAACGTCTTAAGGGGCATGAGTTTCATTACTCACAGTTTGTGGAGCAACCCAAAAGTATTGCCTCGGTATACAATGCCAAAGAGATAAAGGTGTCAACTCCGGTTTTAAGATATAAGAATACTATTGCCGGATATACTCATCTTTATTGGGGTGATGCTGATATTTGGAAACTATTTGAAGAATGAAGATATATACCAAAAGTGGAGACAAAGGAATGACCGGTTTGCACGGTGGTGAGCGAACATCGAAAGATGACATTCGGATAGAAGCGAATGGCTGTTTGGATTCGCTCAATTCATTGATCGGACTCATCAGAGCTATGATGGCGGAAGATGATGATCGTCAGCCTTTGTATCACATGATTCAAAAGGAGTTGATGGTTGTGATGAGCCATGTCGCTACGCCTGAGGGAATAATTAATCCGAATGAGCTTCATGCCTCAGAGCTTACATTAAGGTTGGAACATGAAATGGATCGAATGACCTCCAACCTTTGTGATAATGGATATTTTCTACTCCCGGGAGGCACAATTTTGTCTGCTTATATGCATTTGGCAAGAACCTCATCTCGTGAAGCGGAAAGGAGACTTTGGACGGTCAATAAGCAGTATCCGGTAGATACAGAAATACTAAAATTAATCAATCGCCTGTCTGACTTTTTCTTTGTGTCGGCAAGGATGGAAATGCAAAATCAGAACTGGCCTGAAGAGAAGTGGCAGCATTTTGCATATAAAAGGAGGAAAAAACATGAGTAATAAACCTAAACTTCATCCCTTAATGCTGGCGGGCACAGGTAGTGATGTTGGTAAGAGTATTATAGCTACTGCTTTGTGCCGTATCTTTAAGCAAGATGGATATCATCCCGCTCCATTTAAAGCTCAAAATATGGCTCTCAATTCTTATGCAACTCCCGAAGGTTTGGAGATAGGAAGAGCTCAAGCCGTTCAGGCTGAGGCCGCAGGTGTTGATTGTCATACAGATATGAATCCTCTCTTGCTCAAGCCTTCCAGCGATCATACTTCACAAGTTGTTCTAAATGGTCGACCTATTGGCAATCGCAATGCTTACGATTATTTTAGGAAAGAGGGTAGAGAGGAGTTGCGTTCGGCGGTCAATGCCGCATTTGATCGATTGGAAAAGCAGTACAATCCTATTGTAATGGAAGGTGCCGGAAGCATTTCTGAAATTAATCTTAGAGATAGCGATTTGGTCAATCTTCCGATGGCTCTCCATGCCGGTGCTGATGTTATTTTGGTCGGAGATATTGATCGCGGGGGTGTCTTTGCAAGTATATATGGTTCGATAATGTTGCTGCGTCCTCATGAAAGAGAGAGAATAAAAGGTATTCTGATCAATAAGTTTCGCGGAGATAAAAGACTTTTTGAAAGTGGAGTTAAAATCTTGGAAGATTTGTGTAAAGTGCCGGTGCTCGGTGTTGTCCCTTATTATAAGGATATCTACATCGAGGAGGAAGATTCTGTGACTTTGGCTACCAAATCGATGCAAGCTGAGAGAGGTAAGGTCAATATTGCTGTTGTCTTATTAAGGCATTTGAGCAATTTTACGGACTTCAACGTCCTCGAACGAGATCCGAGAGTACATTTGTATTATACCAACAATACGGAAGAGCTTGCCAAGGCAGATATAATTATATTGCCGGGCTCTAAAAGTACTATTGATGATTTGTATGAACTTAGACGAAATGGGGTGGCTCAAACAATTATCAAAGCCCATAGAGAAGGAGTCGTTGTCTTGGGAATATGTGGCGGTTATCAGATGCTTGGCATGGAAGTATTGGATCCGGATCATGTGGAGGGAGAGATCGAACGCCTTCCGGGACTGGGACTTCTTCCAATGTCAACCCATATGTCCGGTGAAAAGATTACACGTCAGACCTCTTTTAAGCTAAGTAATGAGGTCTTGTTGTCTCATAAAGAAGGTAGACCTGCAAAAATGTCCGGCTATGAGATACATATGGGGCGTACAACTCCGGTGGAAGGCAATAAATATGTTCCCCTGAATATCCTTGAAGACGGTCGTCAGGACGGTTGTTTTGTAGATCAGACTTGTATGGGGACATATATTCACGGTATCTTGGACAACCCTGATTTCATCGATTTTCTGCTTACTCCATTCTCCGAGCGAATTGCAAAAGAGCAACATGAGTCGTTCGATTACTTTAAGTTTAAGAATGAGCAGTATGACAAATTGGCCGATCATGTTCGTAAGCATGTTGATATGAAATTGTTATATAAAATTTTAACCACAGATTGACAACTATTTCTTAATTATGAAAAAACTTACAATATCTATATTCCTTTCGTTTTGTGTCGTTTGTCTATTCTCTTGCAAACAGCAAACAAACAATGCAGATAGTACCGTAAAGGGTGGAGTGGCAGAGATTTCTGACTCTACCAAGGTTATTGTACCTGAGTTTGCTGAGGGCTTTAGGGTAAAGTATCTCCAAGATGGGGTTCGTTTGCTTGAGATTGAAGATCCTCAAAAGGAGAAAAAGACAACTTATCGTTTTGCTCTTCTTCCACAAGACATGAAAGACGCTGAAGTTCCTTCCGAATATACTAAGATTCATGTTCCGGTAAAAAGCATGATTTGTATGACCTCTCTTCAGCTGTCCAATGTTATTGCTTTAGATGCTTGTGACAAAGTGGTTGGTATTACGAGTACTCGACATCTTTTCAACAAAAAGATGAATGATCAGATTAAGTCCGGAAAAACTGCGAAGATAGGTATCGAAGGCAACTTTGATAATGAGGTTATTATGGGGCTCAATCCGGATGTTATATTCATTTCACCATTTAAGAGAGGTGGCTATGATGCTATGCGAGAAACAGGTATCCCGCTTGTTCCTCACCTTGGATATAAAGAGATGACTCCTTTGGGGCAAGCAGAATGGGTGAAGTTTATATCGTTGTTTACAGGACAAGAGAAAGAGGCTAATGAGCTGTTTGACAAGATTGTAAAGAGATATAATCAGCTCAAAAAACTTGCGTCCGGTGTTAAACAAAGGCCTACTGTTTTCTCTGGTGAGATGAGAGGTGGCAACTGGTATGCAGTGGGAGGCAAGAGTTTTTTGGCTCAACTATTTAATGATGCCGGGGCAACCTACTTCTTAAAAGACAATGAAGAGTCGGGTGGTGTAACTTTGGATTTTGAAACAGTTTATAGCCAAGCCGATCAAGCAGATTTTTGGCGAATTGTCAATAGCTTTGACGGCACTTTCAGCTACGATGCTCTTAAAGCAATGGACTCAAGATATGCAGATTTTAAGGCTTTTAAGGATAAAGCTATCGTATATTGCAATATGAGAGATGTGCCATTTTATGAGAATATGCCGATGGAGCCTCAAGAGGTGTTGGCTGACTTGATACATATTTTTCATCCGGAATTACTTCCGAATCATAAACCGGTTTTTTATCATCGCTTAAAATAAGATATAGATGAGACTTCAGGGATATATTCTTTGGCCTTTACTGATAGTTCTTACGACAGTTATCTTTTTTCTTAATTTGTTGCTTGGTTCTGTACATATCCCTTTTGAGGATGTATGGAATGTTTTGTTTGGAAATACGGACAATACAGTTTGGCAGAATATAATTTGGAAATCAAGAGTCCCACAATCTTTGACTGCACTTGTTGCGGGTGCAGGTTTGTCGGTCAGTGGACTTCAAATGCAGACAGTATTTAGAAATCCTTTGGCCGGACCTTCTGTTTTGGGGATAAGTTCCGGTGCAAGTTTAGGTGTCGCTTGTGTCGTCCTTTTGAGTGGAACTTTTGGTGGAGTAGCACTAAGTAAACTTGGCTTTATGGGGGATGTGGCTCTTTCTATTGCTGCGATTGTTGGCTCTTTGGCCGTGATGTCCCTCATAGTTTATGTTTCTCAGAAAGTCAAAGGAAATGTCACCTTGCTAATCATTGGAGTAATGATTGGTTATGTTGCAAATGCCATTATTGGAGTTCTTAAGTTTCTAAGTGTAGAAGAGGATATTCGAGCTTATGTTATTTGGGGATTAGGTAGCTTTTCGAGAGTAAGTGGAGATCAGATCACTTTGTTTGTTGTCTTGATGCTTGTGCTTATACCTTTATCTTTTCTCCTAATCAAGACAATGAATTTGTTGCTGTTAGGAGAGGGATATGCGAGAAATCTTGGCCTTAACATTGAGAGAGCAAGGTTATTGGTCATATCCTGCTCCGGCATATTGGTGGCCATAGTTACAGCTTATTGTGGCCCCATTATGTTTATTGGATTGGCCGTACCACACTTAGCACGAGCTGTTTTTAGAACATCCGATCATCGTATTCTCATGCCTGCAACAGTCATAGTGGGAGCTTTATTGGCCTTGATTTGCAATTTGGTGGCCAGAATGCCGGGGTTTGAAGGAGCTCTTCCGGTCAACTCGGTGACAGCTCTTGTCGGTGCTCCCGTCGTTGCCGTAGTACTCTTTAAGAAGAGAAAGCAGGATTATGGCGAGTAGATATTGAAATCTATTCTTAAGTTATCATCATTGCAATTCGACGAATGAATGAGGATTGTCTATCAAATTTAGAAGTATCTTCGCTCTCAAATTTTTAAGCCTATGTCAGTCTATTCTTCAAGACACCATAAAGGTAGCAGTTATTATATAAGCAGTGTATTTCTGTCTATCCTGCTTTGGGGTGGGTATGCTATATTTTCACAGCATGCTGTCTCCTTTAGTCATTTCGAGCTACCTCTTTTGTTCGTACTATTGGTTGTACAAGTCTTGATGCAAACAGCCATTTTGAGACGATATATCCCCATGCCTCCGCAAGGAGACGGACTAAGTGCTTATTTACTTGTCCTTTTTGTCTCTACCAATCCGGTCTTTTATCATTTGGACATCTCGGTAGTGAGTTCTTTCTTTATTGCCTATTCTCTATTTGCCTTATTTTACGTTTATCACACAGACTATTCAGCTATAGCAGTATCAACATCCGGGTTTTTGATAGGCGTTGCTTCTGTATTATGGTTGCCTAATATCTTGTTTCTCCCTATTTGGATTTGGTCACTATATACTTTGAGAAGTTTTCATCTTAGAAGCGTTTTAGCTATGCTCGTGGGTGTTTTCTCGGCTTGGTGGATTGCTATTCCTATTTTCTTTTTTACTGACTCGTGGGGAATTCTTACGCATGGGGTGAAAGATTTGGTGGCTATTAGACCGTTTTGGGAAGAATTAGATTTAAAAAATATTACTATTCTTTCAGGGTTTATTATGCAGCCCGTTATTATGATATTGTTGATGCTATGGGCCTTGCAAACGCTTAAAATGGATTATTGGAGGCTGAAAATGAGAGTGAGATCCAATATGTCTTGTTTGATGAATGTTGCCTTGATGTCAGTCCTATTATACATTATAATGGGGAAGGAGAGTGTGCCACTTCTTTATTCGGCTGCCTTGCCTATCTCAATCCTGTTTGCTCAGGCTATTTCATATCTTCATAAGAAACATCGAGTCATTATTACGAACGTTCTAACGGTTGTTATGGTCGCTGTATTTTTGTTGATATTCCTTTTATGATTCTCCCTATCATTTGAGGTGAAAATTGTATTTGAACGTATGTTTACTTAATATCTTTTGATCAAACGTTGAAAAAATTTTTTAGAACCTGAATCATATACTGTAATATCCTTTATATCAAATATATATATAGTTATTCGCTGTGTTAAATATGGGTAAAAATAGCACCTACTAATCTGTATTTTTTCAATTAAATTTGCAAGTCAGAATTTTTTATTTTTATCTTTGCTGTGCAGATGTAAGGGTAATACACCTGTCTGTGTGAATAATAAGTTGATTAATATAATATCAAAAGCGAGATAGCAGGGATAGCTATGTAAAAAAAGAGGTGATAATATTAATCATGTTTTTTTGAGTTAAGAGATTATTGGTTAGTATGGATGTGCATGCATCCTGCGATGTTATGACTCAAGATCTGAGTCAATTGATAATCAATTATAACCTTGTAAGTTATCTCATTTGCAATTTTGTGCTTTTTGTGCTGGATAAGTTCAAAGAAGAGGCAGAATTAACTTGAATAAATATAAGAAGCTGTTTAAAAATTATTCAGAGAATTTATTAAGCAATATTTTGCAGAAAGCAAGTTGAACCATAGCCTCTGCAGTACCGGCATGAAACTCATAATCAATCGTCAGTCTTCTAAAATT
>NZ_JBHSGO010000040.1:0-7817 GCF_042654485.1 Falsiporphyromonas endometrii
GACAGACAATTCGAAATAATTTCTTTAATTTGTACTCGTGTAAGATTCATACGGTTTATCGTTTTATTTTGTTTTTTTCAAAGATAACAGTCTTGAGTCTTACACACTTTTTCGGGACAGTATCTAATTCTTCTATAACACCTCGTACCATATCTACCACTACTTAGATACATAGAGGTAGAAAAAAAGAGCAGGCTCATCGGTGTGATTCGTTGACGAAAATCACAGATAATAATTAAACAAACATACCCTCAAGAAAGGAACGCTTTAATAAACGAAGCTTAGATAACTTCAATTCATTTAAACGAATAAGAGTATCTAACTTGTGAAAGAAGGCGCCAATCTGCTTTTGTTCGGAGAGGGAAGGTAAAGTCAAAGCAATATTCATCATCTTCGATTTTGAAATATTGTATCTTGATATGCCTTGAGCTAATTTGACAATTTGTTCTCTTATACAGAAAGAACGAAGCATATATGCTAAGTAAAATGAGTCTGTTTCTATGTGAGGTCTAAAGCCAAAACAAAAACTATTAAGGTACGTTATACCTTTCTTTTCAATCAAAACGGAAGACATTCCTACCTCTTCTGGGGTTTCGGAGGAGGTAGTAAAAAACACATCTCCAATCTGTACTTCTGTTTGTTTTTTGTCTATTTCAATAGGTTCATGCAAATTCTTATCAGTTATTGGATTAGAGAAAATGTTCATGTAGGTTATGAAAGAGGCTTGCCCATGCCCAAAATCATCTTTAGTTTTTCCTGACAACCCAGTAAATGTATTACCTATCTCCCCTAGTTTACACTCCACCCAGTCATCAGTAAATCCTTCAAATCTCACTTCGGGGGCTTTCTTCCCGGGCTTAGGGAACATCTTAGAGAGCATAGCTTTCTTAATTACCTTCAGTTTGTCACATTTGCGCTGTTGGAGGTTAAGAAGAGTATCTATACGCTCGAAGAGCTTGCCTATCTTTTCTTGCTCTGCAATATCTTTAGCAACATAGAATCTAAAATTATCAACATCTTTAGCAGATATATTTGGTTGTGCTCCAGCAACAAGGACATTGTACAACTGTTGGGTGAAAAGAATGGAACGAGTTATTGTCGATATATATTTATAGTCTATGCCATTAACTTTCTGAAAATATCCAACACGTTGATTTTGATAATACTTATCTGTCTTTTTGCAATGAAGGATGGATACTTTTCCTGTTGTGGCTCCTGACATAGCGAGTAAGGCTGCACCATCATGCAAAATATAATTTTCATCATTGGCATCTTCTTGATGATATATGAATTCTGCTCCTATTGTACCATCTGACAAGATATTAGATATTCTTATGATAGGTATACCAGATGGAGCGTATTCAGTGCTTTTAAATGCAAATCCACCACGTAAAGGAGCTATCTCCCCCAAGGTCCTTTTTCTCCAAGCCTCTTCAAACCCTTTAAATCTTATTTTAGGTTTATCCATGTTCATCTTCTTTATCTTCTCCGAGTACTTCAATGAGTTCGCCGATTCATATTTTTGTCTGTTGATGGCAAGACAACCTTGTACAACACATATCCCAAGTTATCATTTTTGTACTCGTTTTCTTTGACTCTGTAACACATCTTATTGGCCAATTCCTGCCTATTCATTGTGAGAATCATTTGATTGTGAGGACAAATATACCAAAAAGGGTATGTAAATATGCTTCTTGTCCCTATTGCTTCCGAACGCTTTTTGCCTTTTGTCGCCCCCTTCTTTTAGGCATTTTTATCCTTTCTTTCTACATAAAAATTGTCTTTGTTTTCCCATATTTTTCCGTCAGTTCACATCCCAAACAATGCACCTTTTAGGAAAAATGGAGGACCCAAAATGGGTATTATATGGCAAATAATGTTAAATATTCAAGCCCGTTTTCAGACTCAAAACAGCCCTTTTTGACTTACGAATGAGGCTCATTCTCCACAAAACCCAAAAGCGATAGTACGAAACCGTCCTACCTGAATGTTAATATATGTATAGGCTACTTTTTTGGGACAAATTGGGGGCTTAAAAATGGACTTCAGGCCGCCTTTTTTGTAAGGTCGCGCGACTTGCAATCCATTCTCGCGCGACTTTGAACCTAAACTCGCGCGAGGTTGCACCCCAAGTAGCGCGACTTTGCATGTCAAGGTCGCGCGACAACGGATCGAGAGTCGCGCGAGAATAGATTGCTTCTTGCGCGAGCTTATTTGTTAAAATAGCGCATAAAAAAGCCCGTTTCGTACTAATAAAACGGGCAAAGCGTGCATTGGGTCAGATTCCCCTAACCCCGATAGGTGTGAATTTTGGTATAAAAAGGAGCTGTTTGAGCCCCTTTTGGAGCATTATGAATAGTAATAATATTTAACAAATACGACTCCTCTTTTGCGAGCTTCACAGCCTGCAAAAAACGAGTGCCCAAGGCCTTGATTTCTATCCCTGCCTCTAAGGTAATTTGCTTCGATGGAGCAGGACACAACTTACCTGTGCGGAGGAGTTTTCCGCCAAGCAAAATGCCAATCAAAAGCAGGGTAAGTAAAATGACTGTCTCCATAGTATTTGTTCTTTATCAAAACCTAAGGTACAAAAAAGTCTGCTCTTTTGCAATGACTCTCTATTGAGATACTTTTGGATGGAACAAAGGACTTCAACCCAAACAGGGTAATAATGACTACATACGGATTCTCTATGTTTTGCATTCTCTATTCTGATATAGATATCTTCTATTTGTCATATTGCTTCGTAATAATATATTTGTATTGCGAAATGAGTTTTAGGCGTATTTATTAGTAACACTATGCTACCCGAACGCTCGTTTATTGATTTGAATGTTTTACTAAAAGACAAAATTAAAAGTGAAGAATTTTATTGTATCGTTTCTCAACTTTTGCGCATCGCTAAAAGGTTTGGGTATCAATCTTATCCGTGTGGCCATCCTTATCATCTTTGTTTGGATTGGTGGCTTGAAATTTTGGCATTACGAAGCAGAAGGTATTGTACCTTTTGTAGCCAACAGTCCATTTATGAGTTTTTTCTACACAAAGCAGGCTCCTGAATACAAGGACTATAAGCTAAAAGAGGGAGAAGTGGATGCTGCCAAAGAAGCATGGCACGAAGAAAACAATACCTATGGCTATTCTCGCGGTCTTGGCATCTTGATTATGTCTATTGGTATCTTGACATTCTTGGGTATCTTCTCTCCAAAGATTGGTTTTGTTGGTGCAGGACTCGCCATTATCATGATGTTTGGTACACTCTCTTTCCTATTCACGACACCGGAAGTTTGGGTACCCGATCTTGGAGGTCCGGAGCACGGCTTCCCACTACTCACAGGAGCAGGTAGATTGGTGCTCAAAGACACAGCCATCTTAGCAGGTGCCGTAGTACTACTGGCAGACTCAGCCAAGAAAATCCTCGCCGGTCTCAAACATTGATTGGTACGCGATCGGCACAGGCCGGTGTGGCTTCTCAATAAGACGGATGAAATTATATTATTTAATGGAAGTCTTATGACAAGTCATTGACCTATGGCCTTCACAATCTCCCGAACGGTGTTCAAACGATGTTCGAACACCGTTTAAGGAGAATGTTTCTCCCAAATAGATACATAAAACTTTGTTGAGCTATCTTACTGATGGCCGTGTGATATTTGGGTCTATTAGTAATTAAAGTGTAATCGAAGAAATTAAGATGAAAGAGTTTGATGCAATTATTATTGGGTTTGGCAAATGTGGCAAAACCCTCGCCTCTGATCTGGCTAA
This sequence comes from Falsiporphyromonas endometrii, assembly GCF_042654485.1. Classification (NCBI taxonomy): domain Bacteria; kingdom Pseudomonadati; phylum Bacteroidota; class Bacteroidia; order Bacteroidales; family Porphyromonadaceae; genus Falsiporphyromonas; species Falsiporphyromonas endometrii. The sequence goes on from NZ_JBHSGO010000040.1 coordinate 3,766, forward strand.
GAGAGGAAAAAAGGTAGCCGTAATAGAACAATCTGCCGAGATGTATGGCGGCACTTGTATCAATGTGGGATGTATTCCGACAAAAACTCTTGTAAGCTCTGCCAAGCAGGCAGATCCTTCCTTGAGCTATGAAGCAAAGAACGATTATTTTGTTCGTTCTATTGCCCACAAGGATGAGCTTATCTCCATGTTGAGAAACAAAAACTATCATCTTTTGGCTGATCAACCCAATATCAGCATCTTCGATGGTATAGGCACATTTAAGGACAAAGAGACGGTTCTTGTCGCTCAACATGATGGCTCGATTATGGAAGAGCTTCATGCACCGCTTATCGTTATCAATACGGGTGCTGAGACAGTCATCCCGCCTATCAAGGGTATAAAAGACAATCCTCAAGTTTATACCAGCACTTCTATCATGCATCTAAGCAACCTTCCTCATCACCTTGTTGTCATTGGTGGTGGATATATAGGTCTGGAGTTTGCCTCTATGTTTGCTTCATTTGGCTCACAGGTAACTGTACTCGAGGGAGCTCCCGTACTTATTGGTCGAGAGGATCGAGATATTGCCGATACTGTCAAAGAGAGACTTCAATCCAAAGGTGTCCGATTTGTTATGAATGCTCGGGTAAACGAAGTGAAAGGTTCGGAAGTAATCTATTCGGATCGAGAAGGACGCAGCAATTCTCTTATGGGAGATGCCATCCTCCTGGCTACCGGAAGGAGGCCAAACACAAGTGGGCTCAACCCGGAAGCCGCCGGGATCGAAGTCGACGAACGTGGAGCTATCAAGGTGGACGACAAGCTCAGGACATCCAATCCAAATGTCTTTGCAGTGGGTGATGCCAAAGGAGGATTGCAGTTTACATATATCTCTTTGGACGACTATCGCATCCTTAGGAGTCAACTCTTTGAAGATGGGAGTCGCAAAATATCGGACAGACAACCCGTAAGCTACTCTGTATTTATAGATCCACCTCTGTCCAGGATTGGTATGAGTGAGGAGGAAGCTCTCGGCTTAGGAAAAGCGATTAAGGTAAATAAACTTCCTGTCGCAGGTATTCCAAGAGCAAGGACTCTGAATGAAATAGCCGGTCTGTTTAAGATTGTGGTGGATGCCGAGACCAATAAAATATTAGGCTGTACCCTTTTTGGGCCCGAATCAAGCGAACTCATCAATATTGTAGCGATGGCAATGAAACTTAATCAAGATTATACCTTCTTGAGAGATTTTATATTTACCCATCCGAGCATGAGTGAAGCACTCAATGATTTGGCTAAGCTATAACCAAATATAGAAGCTGTCCGGAATGTTGCATCAAGCGACTTTCTCACTCATTTGTGAGAGCATAGATGGGGAAAATCAGCAAAGGCTCTTCAGACAGCTTCTATTCATTACTTAGATAAACTTTAGGTGTGGATTAGATAAATTTTTCAACTCTTTTAATTTAAGTTATGGGGCTGAGTCGGACATTATGGTCGGCTTGGTCCCTTTGTTATAAAATAGGGGGCTTGGATCTGAGCTCCCCAATCGTTTCAAACCCTGCATTCCATCATTGATAAGGAGCTTTGTTGTCCTCGTATCATTTGTATTGGTTATCTTTGTTGTCCAAATATTTAAGAATAAATTTAGAGCAATGAAGTACGGTTTTGTAAAGGTTGCAGCCGCTGTACCTTATGTAAAGGTTGCAGACTGTTTTTATAACATCAGTCGTATCAAAGACATGGTTTTTGAAGCCGATTCCAAAGGCGTTGAGATTGTGGCTTTCCCCGAATTGAGCATTACGGGCTATACATGTGGTGATTTGTTCCTTCAACCTTTCCTATTAGATCAGGCCAAAAAGGCTGTGTGTCAGCTTGTCAAAGAGACATCTTCTACAGATGTTATGGTCATTGTCGGAATGCCTGTAAGGGTAGAAGAAAAGTTGTTTAATGCTGCCATTGTCTTCCAAAGCGGCAGGATCTTGGGTGCTATCCCTAAGACTTACCTTCCCAACTATCGCGAGTTTCAAGAAAAAAGATGGTTTTCACCGGCAAGAGATCTCAAATATTCGACTGTCAAGATAGGAGACGAACAGGTACCTATTGGATGTAATCTGCTTTTCAGATGTGGCTCTGTAGGTATCGGTATAGAGATTTGTGAGGATATGTGGACCCCTTATACTCCCGGGACAAGGCTGTCTCTCTATGGTGCACAGATTATATTCAACCTATCTGCAAGCAATGAGAATGCAGGCAAACACTCCTATCTGCGCTCTCTGATCTCCGGACTTTCATCTCAAAGCATATGCGCTTATGTTTATTCGTCTTGTGGATATGGAGAAAGCTCTACCGACCTTGTCTACACAGGTAAGGCCTTCATTGCCGAACTCGGAAACATAGTTGAAGAGATGAAGCGCTTCGACTACTCCGAAAGAATGATCATAAACGACATAGATGTATCTCGTGTCCAAACAGAACGATTGATCAATAGCAGCTTCAAGGCAGCTGTATCTCAGCTTACGGGAGACGATATGAAAGAGGTTGAGTTTGAACTTCGCTCCTCCGGAAGATCTTACCCGATGACAAGAAAGGTAGAATGCAACCCATTCATGCCGGATGATGAATACCGCAACGAACGCTGTGCTGAAATATTGGACATTCAAGTATGCGGACTGCGCCAAAGACTATTCCACTTAGGAGCCAAAAATGCCGTTATAGGAGTATCGGGAGGGCTCGACTCTACACTGGCATTGCTGGTAACGGCCAAAACTTTTGATGTGCTCGGCTTAGATCGCAAAGGCATCATCTGTGTCACTATGCCCGGATTTGGCACATCAAGTCGTACACACCAAAATGCGCTCGATATGATGGACTGCCTCGGTGTAACAAAGATGGAGATAGATATTACCGAAGCTTGCAGACTTCATTTTAAGGATATTGATCACGACGAAAAGATCCAAGATGTGACTTATGAAAACTCACAAGCAAGAGAAAGAACACAAATCCTGATGGACCTTGCCAACAAATACAATGCACCGGTAATAGGTACAGGAGACCTCTCAGAGCTGGCTCTTGGATGGGCAACTTACAATGGAGACCACATGTCTATGTATGCAGTCAATTCGGGCGTACCAAAGACTACCGTACAGCTGCTTGTCAATTATATCGCCAAAGAAAAAGATATGGGAGAAGAGATTTCAAAAATCTTATTCGATGTGCTCGACACCCCAATAAGCCCGGAGCTTTTGCCAACAAAAGAAGATGGTGAGATAAGTCAAGAAACAGAAAATGCAGTCGGACCATACGAATTGCACGACTTCTTTATATACCACTTCCTCTACAACGAGTTTCCACCGGCAAAAATATTCTTCTTGGCTCAGGTGGCATTTGATGGTAAATACTCAAGAAAAGAAATCAAAAAATGGATGCATACCTTCTTCAGAAGATTCTTTGCCCAACAATACAAACGAAATTGTATGCCCGACGGACCTAAAGTTGGATGTATTTCACTATCGCCAAGAGGTGAATGGAGGATGCCAAGCGATGCAGTAAGCGATATGTGGCTCCAAGAAATTAACCAACTCCCGGAATAATAAACACAGATAAGGCAAAAAGGGACCGCATAAAAATATGAAATTGTAAGAGATAGAAATCCGGTTTATATCGACAAAAGCATCCCTTCTAATCAAATAAAAGCAATCGCTATCATCGAGCTTTGACTCTTTGATAGCGATTGTTCTTTACAAATGATTGCTAATGATTGCTGTCCCCTAAAACTCCCCCACTCCCTCAACATAACAGCAAATCACCAAATAGCTTTGAATGTTTGAATACACCAGCCAAATAGCAATCCGATATTCTACAAATATATTAGGATAATTGCTGCCCGATTAACCCAGATTTGTCGTTAGAAATATTATTAGATTGAAATATTAGGATCTCCGGCTCGTTTCCAGAGGGCTAAAAAAGCAGGTCTGTGTTTTAGCGCCAGCGCCAGTTTTAAAGTTTTTTTACCGGCATGTCTCTGAATATATCCGGGTATGGCCAAAAACTTCATCCGAATCGTTTTC